>NZ_JAGXJM010000004.1:0-16628 GCF_019091445.1 Streptomyces sp. GbtcB7 | reverse complement strand
CCGCCCACCCCGCCTCCGGCGCCACCAAGAGCACCGACCCGCCCGCGTGACCGGGGGGGGCCCGGGCCAAAGCCGCCCCCGGGCCCCTCCCCGTTACCGATTCCGCCGGAATCCGCGTCCGCGTGCTCAGGCCTCCGACGTGGCGTCGACCGGCTCCTTGGCGCCCACCGGCGCGCCGACGCCCGCGGGCTCGGTGGCCGCGGAGCCGCCGAGCTTCTGCTTCACGAAGGCGATCGTGAGCACGATCGCGGCGACGAGCAGCGACAGCAGTACGGTCTCGCGTCCGTCGTGTTCCGTGTCGGTCAGCATGTAGCCGAGGACGAAGACGATCAGCGCGGCCGTCGCCCAGGTCAGGTAGGGGTACAGCCACATCTTCACGACCAGCTTCTCCGGCGCCTCGCGCTGGATGATCTTCCGCATCCGCAGCTGCGAGAAGCAGATGACCAGCCAGACGAACAGGGCTACCGCGCCGGAGGAGTTGACGAGGAAGAGGAAGACCGAGTCCGGGAACTTGTAGTTGAAGAAGACGGCGACGAAGCCGAAGACGACCGAGACGACGATCGCGGCCATCGGGACACCGCGCGAGGTGGTCTTCGCGAACACCTTGGGCGCGTCGCCGCGCTCGCCGAGCGAGAACGCCATCCGGGAGGCCGTGTAGAGCCCGGAGTTCAGGCAGGACAGCACGGAGGTCAGCACGATGAAGTTCATGATCTCACCGGCGTGCGCGATGCCGAGCGAGTCGAGGGCGGCGACGTAGGAGCCCTTGTCCTTGATGGAGGGGTCGTTCCACGGCAGCAGGGACACGACGACGAGGATCGAGCCCAGGTAGAAGACGCCGATGCGCCAGATGATGCTGTTGGTGGACTTGGTGACGGCCCGCTGCGGGTCCTCGGACTCACCGGCGGCGAGGGTCGCGATCTCGCTGCCCATGAAGGAGAAGACGACCAGGAGCACACCGGTGAGGATCGCGCCGGGCCCGTGCGGCAGGAAGCCGCCGTGCTCGGTCAGATTCCCCAGGCCGGCCTTCGGGGCGTCGACACCCGGCAGCACGCCGAAGATCGCGAGCCCGCCGACGATGATGAACGCGCCGATCGCCACGACCTTGATCCCGGCGAACCAGAACTCGAACTCACCGTACGAGCCGACGGAGACCAGGTTGGTCGCGGTGAGCACGACCATCACGATGAGCGCCCAGCCCCACTGCGGTACGCCGGGCATCCACCCTTCGAGGATCTTGGCTCCCGCGGTCGCCTCGACGGCCAGCACGACCACCCAGAAGAACCAGTACAGCCAGCCGATCGAGAAGCCGGCCCAGCGCCCGAGCGCGCGGTCCGCGTGCGCGGAGAACGAACCGGAGGTCGGGTTCGCGGCGGACATCTCGCCCAGCATCCGCATCACCAGCACCACGAGCGTGCCGACGAGGGCGTAGGAGAGGAGGATTCCGGGGCCCGCGGTGGCGATACCGGAGCTGGAGCCCACGAAGAGGCCGGCTCCGATGACGCCACCAATGGCGATCATGGTCAGATGACGGTTCTTGAGTCCGGCCTGGAGGCCCGAACCGGGTTCTCCGGGGCCTCCGGGGCCGCTTGCGGCCTTTGTGGGGGTCGGCTGCGAGGTCATAGAGGGGGATTCCTTTGCGCCGGGTGAGCAGATTCCCGTACGAGCGGTGTACGGACCCGAGCGGGTCCTTGCAGGGACCCTGTAACGAGCCGGTCCAGTGAATCGGAGGCAAAGGAATTCGTGAACCTTTGAATCCAGATCGTTACTTGAGGTTTCCTTGAGGTTTGTAGTGTTGCTCACAGTTTTCGCTGGCGACACCCGGCGAGGCCGATCCGAAACGGCCGTGTCACACTCGGACCATGCGCGTGTATCTCGGCTCCGATCATGCCGGTTTCGAACTCAAGAACCACCTCGTCGAGTGGCTCAAGGCCGCCGGGCACGAGCCCGTCGACTGCGGGCCTCTCATCTACGACGCCCAGGACGACTACCCGCCGTTCTGCCTCCGCGCGGCGGAGCGTACGGCGGCCGATCCCGAGGCCCTCGGCATCGTGATCGGCGGCTCCGGCAACGGGGAGCAGATCGCGGCGAACAAGGTGGACGGGGTTCGTGCCGCGCTCGCCTGGAGCGAGGAGACGGCGTCGCTGGGGCGGCAGCACAACAACGCCAACGTGGTGGCGGTGGGTGCGCGGATGCACTCCCAGGAGGAGGCGACGAAGTTCGTGGAGGTCTTCCTCTCCACGCCCTTCTCCGGTGACGAGCGCCACATTCGCCGCATCGACATGCTCTCGGCCTACGAAAAGAGCGGCGACCTCCCGCCCGTCCCGCCCCACCACCCCCAGCAGGCCTGAGCCTTCGACCGCGGGTGGGCGGGGGTTGCTCGCGCAGTTCCCCGCGCCCCTACAGGATCGGGGCTGCGCCCCGAACCCCCGGCCGTGCGGAGTTCTTCGACTGCGGGTGGGCGGGGGTTGGTCGCGCAGTTCCCCGCGCCCCTACAGGATCGGGGCTGCGCCCCGGATCCCCGGCCTCACGTCGTTCTTCGGCCGCGGGCCGGCGGGGGCTGGTCGCGCAGTTCCCCGCGCCCCCCAAAGCCCCCACCCCGGCCCGCGTCTCCAGCCCGTCCGGCGTTTGAGGACGAGGCCGTTCAGGCCGATGCGGGAGGTCCGGGGCGGAGCCCCGCGGGGGTTCGGGGGCGTAGCCCCCGGTGGGGTTGAAGGGGCGGAGCCCCTGGGGATGGGACGGGTAGGGGCGGCGGGGGCGAAACAAACCCCGAGCCGTCGACGCCGTAGAAGACACTGCCGCACGAGGAGGACCCCGTGCCCGAGGGGCACACGATTCACCGGCTGGCCGAGGACTACGAGGCCAGATTCGGAGGCGGGCCCACCCGCGTCACCAGCCCCCAGGGCAAGTTCACAGACGCCGCCGCCCTCCTCGACGGCACCCCCCTCGAACACGCCGACGCCCACGGCAAACACCTCTTCCTCGCCTTCCGCACCGCCGACTGGATCCACATCCACCTCGGCCTCTTCGGCAAGGTGAACTTCGGCGACGCCCCCGCCCCACCCCCCACCGACACGGTCCGCCTCCGCCTCGCGAACGCCACGTCGTACGTCGACCTCCGCGGCCCCACCACCTGCGCCCTGATCACGGACGACGAGAAGCAGGCGATACACGCCCGCCTCGGCCCGGACCCCCTCCGCGCCGACGCGGACCCGTCGGCGGCGTACCACCGCGTCTCCCGCAGCCGTACGACGATCGCCGCCCTCCTCATGGACCAGAAGATCATCGCGGGCGTCGGGAACGTCTACCGCGCAGAAGTCCTCTTCCGGCACGGCATCGATCCGTACCGCACGGGGAAGGACATCACCCCGACGCAGTGGGACGCGATCTGGACGGACCTGGTGGCACTCATGCGCGAGGGCGTCCGCAACAACCGCATCGACACCGTCCGTCCGGAACACACTCCGGAGGCCATGGGCCGTCCACCGCGCGTGGACGACCACGGCGGCGAGGTGTACGTGTACCGCAGGGCCAACCTGCCCTGCCACATCTGTGGCGGCGAGATCCGCACCGCCGATCTCGCCGCCCGCAACCTCTTCTGGTGCCCGACCTGCCAGAAGAGCTGAACCGGGGTCGCCCCCGGGGGGGCTAGAACCCGTGCGGCAACCAGGGCGCGACCGCCGACGAGAAGCCCACCGAGGCCTCCGCGAGCGCGCCCTGCCGCAACTCCCGCACCCGCCCCGCCGCCGCGAGCGAGGCCAGGGACACCCCGCCGAGATACGCCGCCCCCAACTCCCGTACGGACAGCGCGAGATCGGCGGCGTCCGACGTACGCACACAGGTCGCGCCCTTGGTGTCCCCGGTGAGCCGCCAACGCCCCTCGTTCCAGGGGCAGAACACGTCCTCCACCTCGAACACCACGTCCACCGGCGCCTGATACGTCCGCGCCTCCAGCGCGGCACCGACGTCCACGAGCCGCACGTGCAGCGCGTCCCGCATCCGCACCGCGCAGCGGCGGATGTCGGACACCATGTGCTGCCACGCCTCGTCGACGGGGCGGCCGTAGGCGTGCAGCGTGGACGTCAGGTCGATCTCGAAGAGGAACCGCCACAGCGCCGCGTGCGCCGCCGGGTCGAGCGCCTCCAGTTGGTCGAGGCGGACGGTGAACCCGGCACCGCGGTGGTCGCCGTCCTGCTTGATCCGGTACCGGGCGTAGCCCACGACCTCGTCGTCCCGCTCGGCGACCACGCACTGCAACGGCGACGCCCCGTCCCGCTCGCTCTCCGGGTCGAGCAGCATCGCCCGGTCCCAGCCGGGCCGCCGCGCCAGCATCCCGGGCCGGCCCGGGACCAGCCGCGCGTACACCGCCTCGCAGGCGTCGAGTACGTCGGCAGGCGCGGCGTACCGCAGACGTACGTCATCGGTGCCGGGCGGTACGGACAGACGTACCCGGGTCGTGTCGATCTCGACGTTGTACTGGTGGGTCGCGATGCCGTAGCCGAACCGGCCGTAGATCACCGGCTCCGACGCGGTCAGCACGGCCAGCGGTTCGCCCCATGAGCGGATGTCGTCCAGTTGCCGCCGCATCATCGACCTCAGCAGCCCGCGCCGCCGGTGGGTGGCCGCGACGCTCACCATCGTGATGCCCGCGGCCGGTACGGAGGTGCCGCCGGGCACGGTGACCCGGAAGGAGAACGCCCCCGCGGTGCCCACACACTGGTCGCCGTCCCAGATCCCCAGGAAACGGTCGTACTCTGTGAGCGCGTTCATCACCTCGCGCTCCTCGGACGACTCCGGTACGCCCCCGAACGCGCGGACCAGGTTGTCGTACCACGTGTCCCACTCGGGCTGCCGCAACACCCGCAAGTCAGTCGTCATACGCCATGCCTACCAGGGCAATGCGGTACGAGCGAGGGAATTTCCCCCACCTCCGGAGGCGCCGTTCACTGTGATGTTGAGCGCTCGGACGGGGGACAAGTGGGACCTCCCGTGCCAAGCACCTGGTCCGATGGATAGGGTCCCGAACTAATGGCAGCAGGACGAGAGCGGCGCGCGGAAGCCGAGACGTTCACGGCCCGGTTGAAGAAGCAGTGGCACCGGGCTCGCACAGGCGTGCGCAGATCCGCCGTCGACTACTTCCGCGGCGACGGTTCGGACTGGATCGCACTGGCCGGCCTGCTGCTGACCATCCCCGTGATCGCGGCCACGACGCTGATGAACTCGGTCTGGTGCTCCCCGGCCGCGCTGGTCCTGCCGATCGTCGCGGGCGGCCTTCTGCTGCGCCCCGCCAGCCTGCTCGGCCTGTACGCGGCCGCCGCCACCGCGCTGATAGTGGAGTCCGTGAAGCTGGGCCCGTACACCGAGGGCCCCTCCCGGGTCACCCCGGGCGTGGTCCTGGTGGTCGCGGCCTGCGGCTTCTTCGGCCTGCTGATCGCCCAGTTCCGCAGCCGGGTCGGCGTGCCCTGGCGGCGCGGCGGCACCATGCTCTTCGACCTGCGCGAACGCATCCGGGTGCAGAGCAAGCTGCCGGGCCTGCCGCTGGGCTGGCACCGGGAGATGGCGTTGCGCCCGGCGGGCGGTCAGTCGTTCTCGGGGGACTTCGTCGTGGCCGCACGTACGAACAGCGGCCGAACCCTCGAAGTCGTGCTGACCGATGTGTCCGGAAAAGGCATGGATGCGGGGTCGCGCGCCCTGCTCCTCTCCGGAGCCTTCGGCGGCTTGCTGGGATCGCTCCCACCCCACGCCTTCCTGCCCGCCGCGAACGGCTACCTCCTGCGCCAGGACTGGGACGAGGGCTTCGCCACGTCGATCCACCTGGTCCTGGACCTCGACTCCGGCGACTACGAACTCTTCTCCGCCGGACACCCGCCGGGCCTTCAGCTCAGCGCGGGCAGCGGGCGCTGGGAGGAGAAGGCCGCGGAGGGTCCGCTCCTCGGGGTGTACGACGGTGCCCAGTTCGACCCCGTCAAGGGTTCCCTGCGGCCCGGGGACGTCCTGATGCTCTTCACGGACGGTCTGGTGGAAACCTCCGACCGTGACATCGTCGAGGGCATCGACCGCCTCACCGGCGAGGCCGACCGCTATGTCGCGGGCGGTTTCCACGGCGCCGCGTGGCACCTCATCGAGGCGGTCGCCAAGGACGTCAACGACGACCGAGCCCTCCTCCTGATCTGCCGAGACGGCGCCACGGCAACCCGCTGACGGCGGCGCTGGGTCCGGCCGCGCACCGCATCATTCAGCCCGTCCGGCGTTTGAGGACGAGGCCGTTCAGGCCGATGAGGGGGCCCGGGGCGGAGCCCCCGGGGATGGGACGGGTAGGGGCGGCGGGGGCGAGAGACCGTGGCGGCGGTGGGGTGGGGTTCTCCCCACCCGGAGTCGGCGGTCCGCCTCATGGTCCCACCCCCCTCCACATCCGTACGTTCGAGACATCACCCGAGCGAACAGACGAATGCGGCGAAGGGACGGACCCACCATGGGCCTGCGGAAGAAGCGCCACGAACACGCGAACGCGGTCGCGGCCGGCCCGGGCCCGACCACCGACTGGGCCGTCGAACTCCGCGGCGTACGACGCCAGTACGGCCGTGGCGGCAACACCGTCCACGCCCTGCGCGGCCTCGACCTCGCCCTCCCTCACGGCAGCTTCACCGCGATCATGGGCCCCTCGGGCTCCGGAAAGTCCACGTTCCTTCAGTGCGCGGCCGGCCTCGACCGCCCCACCGCCGGCACCGTCCACCTCGGCGGCACGGACATCACCGGCATGAGCGAGAACAAGCTGACCGCCCTGCGCCGCACCCGCCTCGGCTTCGTCTTCCAGGCCTTCAACCTCCTCCCCTCCCTCACGGTCGAACAGAACGTCGTCCTCCCCACCCGCCTGGCGGGCCACCGCCCCGACCGCCACCGCGCCGCCGAGGTCCTCGCCCAGGTCGGCCTCGCCGACAAGGCCCGTCGCCGCCCCGGCCAGCTCTCCGGCGGCCAGCAGCAACGCGTCGCGATCGCCCGCGCCCTGGTCACCCGCCCGGACGTGGTGTTCGCGGACGAGCCGACGGGAGCCCTGGACACGACCACGGCCGCCGAGATCCTCGGCCTGCTCAGGGGAGCCGTCGACGGCCTCGGCTCGACGGTCGTCATGGTCACCCACGACCCGGCGGCCGCCGCCTGGGCGGACCGCGTCCTGTTCCTCGCCGACGGTTCGATCGCCGACCACCTCGAACGCGCCTCGGCCCAGCACATCGCCGCCCGCATGACGTCGCTCACCACCCCCGCGTACGCCCGAGCGGCGGCCTGATGACCAGGTCCGCACCCAGGTCCGCCCCCGGGCCGGCACCCAGGCCCGCACGCCTCCCCAACGGTCTCGCCCGCGCCGCCCTCCGCTTCAGGCCCGCCGGTTTCGTGGGCACGTTCGTCGCACTCGCGATGGCCGCACTCGTCGTCGCGGCCTGCGGCATCCTCCTGGAGACGGGCGTACGGGCATCCGTGCCGCCCGAGCGCTACGCCCACGCCCCGGTCGTCGTGGCCGCCGACCAGCGCGCCCATCTCGTCAGCGGCCACGGCGAGGACCGCGAGGACGAGACCACCCAGGTCCCGGACCGGGCCCGCCTCGACAGCTCCCTCGTGGCGAAGGCCGCTTCGGTACCGGGAGCGCGTACGGCCATCGCCGATGTGACCTTCCCCGTCCAGGCCGACGCGCGCGAGGCCGGTACCGCGCACGAGACCGATACCGAGCACAAGACCGGTACCGCGCACGGCTGGGGTTCCACGGTCTTCACCGGCGAGAAGGTCGTGGCCGGCCGCGCCCCCGGCCCCGGTGAGGTCGTCCTTTCCGACGCCGGAGGCAGGACCGTCGGCGACCGCGTCACGCTCACCACCGCCGACGGACCCCACACCTTCCGTCTCTCCGGCACGACCGCCCCACAGCCCACGCCCACCGTCTGGTTCGCCGACGCCGAGGCCGTACGCCTCTCCGCGTACCCGGGCCGGGTCGACGCCATCGCCGTCCTCCCCAAGGACGGCGTCCGCGCCGAGACGCTGAAGTCCCAGGTGGCGCGGGCCCTCGGCGCCTCCTCGCACGCGTGGGTGCACACCGGCGACGACCGGGGCGCCGTCGAGAACGCCTCGCTCGCCGAGGCCACGGAACTGCTCACCGGGATCGGCGGCTCCTTCGGGGGCGTCGCCACCGTGGTCGCCGTCTTCACCGCGGCCGGTACCGTCGCCCTCTCGGTCGGCCAGCGCCGCCGTGAGTTCGCGCTGCTGCGGGCCATCGGCACGACCCCGCGGCAGATCCGCCGCACGATCGCCACCGAGGCCCTGCTCGTCGCCCCCGCGGCGGGAGTGGTCGGCTGCCTCCCCGGTATCGGCCTCGCCCACTGGTGGTTCGGACAGCTGAAGGACAGGGGCGCGGTCCCCGAGGCCGTCGAACTGTCCGTCTCGTACATCCCGCTGCTCACCGCCGTGGGCACCGTGCTGCTCACCGCGCTGTTCGCGGGCTACATGGCGGCCCGCCGTTCCTCGCGGATCAAACCGGGGCTCGCGCTCGGCGAAGCGTCCGTGGAACGGCTGCGACCGGGCTGGATCCGTACGCCGCTGGGGCTCGCGGCGGCGGCCGGCGGCTTCGTCTGCGCGGGCCTCGCCGCCTCGCTGACCGGCGAGGACGCGGCCAACGCGGCGCTCGGCGTGGTCATGCTCTTCATGCTGGCGGTGGCGTTGCTCGGGCCGCTGGTGGCGCGTGTCTGCGCCGCCCTGTTCGGGCTGCCGCTGCGCGGCGCGGGCGCCTCCGCCGCGCTGGCCGCCGCCAACTCCCGTACGAACGCGCGCCGGCTGGCCTCCGCGATCACCCCGATCGTGCTCGCCATGGCCTTCTCCTCGGTGCTCGTGTTCATGCACACGAGTGAGGAGCGGGCCACCCAGGAGCAGCAGCGCCGCGGCATCGTCGCCGATCACATCGTCACCTCGGACACCGGCCTCGCCCCGGACGCGGTGGCACGGGCCGCCCGCGCGCCCGGCGTGACCTCGGCCGTGGGCCTGTTGAAGACGGCGGTACTGGTGCCGGTGAGCGGCTCGCTGGAGTCGGCCACCGCCCAGGGGGTCACCGGATCCGTGCGGGAACTCGCCGCCGTCCAGGACCTGGACGTCCGGCACGGCGCCCTCTCCCTGAAGCCGGGCGAGGTCGCGATGGACGCCTCGCTCGCGGACAGCGCCCACGCCGAGGTGGGCGACCGGCTCGCGCTTCGCCTGCCCGACGGCACCGAGGTGTCCCCGAGGCTCGTGGCGACGTACGGCCGGGGCCTGGGGCTGTCCCAGGTCACGTTCGCGAGGGCCGACCTGGCGCGTCACGTGACCGACTCCTTCGACAGCGAGATCTGGACGAAGGGCGGCACGGCGGCCGGTCTCTCCGGGCTCGGCACGGTCCGCGACCGCGCCGACCACACCATCGCCGAGTCCCGGGACCGCGCGCTCAACGCCTGGGCGAACACCGTGATGGCGGCGGTGCTCGGCGGATTCGCGGCCGTCGCCGCCGCCAACACCCTCGTGATGACGGTCCTCGACCGGCGCGACGAACTCGGCACGCTCCGGCTGATCGGCTCCACCCGCCGCCAGGTGCTGCGCATGATCCGCTGGGAGGCCCTGCTGGTCGCCCTGGCCGGCATCGTCCTCGGCACGGCCATCGCGCTCGCCACGCTGGTGCCGATGATGAAGGGGCTGACCGGGCAGGGACCGTACATCCCGCCCCTTTTGTACGGGTCCTTCGCCGGGGCGGTTGTCATGCTCGGTCTGACGGCGGTCACCGTCCCCGCCCGCGCGGCGCTGCGGCGGGAGACACTGGAGGGGTGACGCAGACTCTCCTGACCCTGGCCGAAATAGAGGCCCTCGCCCGTGCGGCGCATGCCGCCCAGACCGACAAGGCGGGGCGGCCGTACACCGAGCACCTGCAGGCCGTCGCGGACGGGGTCCGTGAGCGCGGGGGCGACGACGAGCAGATCGCGGCGGCCTGGCTGCACGACGCCGTCGAGGACGACGTGCTCTCCGAGGACTGGCTGCGCGAGGCCGCGCTGACCGGGCGGACGAAGGACATCGTGCTGGCGCTGACCAAACGCGAGGGAGAGCCCCCGGAGTCCTACGCGAAACGCATTCGTACGACTCCGGGAGCTCTCGTGGTCAAGGCCTCGGACCTGGCGCACAACGCCGACCCGGCCCGGCTCGCGGTCCTCGACGAGCACACCCGCGCGCGGCTGACCAAGAAGTACGCCGCGATGCGGGCGCTGCTGGGGCTGCCGCCGGGCTGACGGTGGCCGTACCGGGTTGACGGTGGTTACGCCGGGGTCTTGGCTCGTTCGCGGGCCAGCTCCGTGGCGTCCCGCTTGAACGCCCACTCCATGCTGGGCTCCATCGCGAAGCGGAAGACCCGCCGGACCGGCGCCGTGCACAGCAGGGTGACGGCCACGCCCGCGACGAGGGTCACGAAGATCTCGCCGAGCGGCCGGTGCAGCCACTTGTGGTCGAACCAGCCCCAGTAGTCGCCGCCCTTGACCAGGAAACCGTGCAGCAGATAGCCGTACAGCGTGCCCGCGCCGAGCGCCGTGAACCACATCCCGCGGCGCGGCACCCAGGCGAAGAAGCACGCGGTGAGGACCAGCGAGCAGCCGAGGAGGGCGAGCACCATCACGGGGCCGACCCACCAGGGGACACCCAGCTCCTGGGCGCTGTCGCGGTGGTAGAACCAGCCGGGGTTCATCCGCGGTACCGCCCACCAGCTCACGACCAGCGCGGCGGCGAACACCGGCACTGACAGGATGCGCACCTCGCGGCGGCGCACCAGCTGGAAGTGCTCGGGCTTCATGCACAGGCCCAGCACGAAGAACGGCAGGAACTGGAGCGTCCGCTGCAGATCCAGGTCGTCACCGATGGACGGCGAGGTGGTCGCGAGCATGGCCACGAGGAGCGCGAGCGGAAGCGGCCAGCGGACCAGCTTCCACAGCGGCGTCGTCAGCCGCCAGATGAACAGCGCGCACAGGAACCAGGTGAGGAACCAGGGGTCGAGCAGGCTGACCGGCAGCGACGGATCGTCGTCGGCCCAGCGCTTGAAGAGGACGTACGCCACTTCGAAGACGACGTACGGCACGGCGACACCGGTGACCAGGCGCTTCAGTCGGTCGGCGCGCATGTCGAAACTGCGGGAGAAGTAGCCGGAGATGATGATGAAGGCCGGCATGTGGAAGGCGTACACGACCATGTACGCGGCTTCGAGGACGCGGCTTTGACCCTTCAGGGGCTCCCAGGCATGGCCCATGGCCACGAGCACGATCGCCAGGTACTTGGCGTTGTCGAAGAAGGCGTCACGCGGTTTGCCGGGCTGGGTGGCCGTGGCGGCCGCGGGGGCGGTGGTGGCCGTGGCGCCGGCCGGCTTCGAAGGCCGGTCGGACGGTCGGGTCGGGGCCGAGCGCGCGGTCGGCACCCCCTCCACCGGCCGCTCCGCAGGAGGGAGCGGCGTTCGACGGGGACCGTTCGGGTGGAGCGAGTTCGTCACGAAGCCTCCCACCAGGAACCGCGGGGAGCGGAGGGAGCGGGGGAGACGATCCAGGACCTTGCTGCTCTTGCGGGGGACGAGGCGGCGTGGAACATCTGAGGCACCCTAGCGTTGTCTGTGTGTCTTCGTAAAACTCCTGGCGTTATTCCTGCTTATCACGTGTGAGTTCGTCCGTGAGTAACGTTTCGAGTACCCCGGATTTGAGGTTTTCCCGTTACCACGTGCGACAGTTGCGGCGTCGTTCTGTCCGCATTCGTCACGACTAATTGGTGCATAACACTCGCGGGCGACTCTGGTGAAATGTCCAGTCTTCGGTGCCTTCGGGGCCATCTTCCGGGCGCTCTCGAGGATTTCTTCGCCGTGCCTGTGGGGGCAATTGGAAATTCCTGCGAACGGGATGTGTGGACACGGCAACGATCCCTCGGAATTTCCCATGCGGGCGCACGGTCGAATTACCGTACGGGGTCGCGCAGTTGGTCCGTCACGGGAGGGTGGGGGAGTGCGGTTCCCAGGCGGCCCCGACCGACGATGTGTCACCTGCGGCATACGGGGGCCGCGTTGGTGGCACGATGGTTCTGGCGGGGGTGTGCGGGGCTGCACCCCCGGGCCGGGAGAGCGGACCGACCGTAGGGTGTGATCAGTTGTGGCCATTTCGCTGTCAGTGGTACTGCTGTTGGCGATCATCCTCGTGGTGCTGATCCGAGGGGGGTCGATCAAGGCGGGGCCCGCCATCGTCGCGGTGCTCTTCGGCTTCTTCCTCGCGTCGACCGGAATGGCTCCGTCCATCCAGCGGTTCCTGGACTCGATAGCGCAGACGATCAACTCGATCAGTTTCTGATCTCCGGTTCTGATCTCCGGGCGGGACGGGCCGGTGCCTTCACCGCCCCAGTCGTGGACGCGGCCCCGACGGCCGCGCCCCGGGCCGACCGCGCTCTCCATGCGGGCTTGATCAGCGATCCGACCGAACGACCGACCGACCGGAAAATCGATCGGCGTTCTGACCGGTGGTAGCCAGTTCGGAAGATCGCGTATGCGGATCGGGCCTGAGCCGCCCGGACGCTGACGTGTGGGTTCTCGCGCTGCTCGCCGGTGTTCACCGTTGCTCCCCGCCGATCGCCGCTCGATCGGTCACGTGCCGCATCTGGGGCAGATGGGTGGTTCGATCCATGACGCGTCGTCGGGGTCGGGGCCGGGCTGCGGGGCGGCTGTGGCCCCATCGACTGCGGCCATCTCGTCGGCCTGGCGACGGCGTCACGCCGGCTTTGCGGTCCGCCCTCATCTCCATCGGATCGATCACCGCGAGCTCCCGACACCGAGCTCTTTCAGCGTGGCCGCTGGTCGGGTGACGGGATCGGTGTCCGCGACGCACGAGGCTCCCGTGCCGGCGAGGGAGGTGTTCGAAGTCTCAACCCGTCGGCGCAGGAGCCTCGTTGGTCCGCTGTCCTGCCGCACTCGATGTGCCTCACGCCCTGGTCGAGTGGGGTGTACCTCGTGCGACGTTCGGCGATGGTCGGCCATCCACAGGCGAAGCCGCCCAAACCTTGGCCGATGCGCTACAGCCGGGGCATAACGCCCTACTGTCGTCGGCATGACAGAGCCGGTGGCAGAGACGTACCCACACGAGAACAACCCGGGCGCGGCACGCTTGATCGCTCTGTCCGACGGCATCTACGCCATCGCGATGACACTGCTCGTCATCAACGTGGCGATCCCCGCGCATCTGGACGACGCCGCATTCCACAAGGCCCTGAGCGATGCGCTTCCCAACCTCGGCGCCTTCGCCCTCAGCTTCACCCTCATCGCCGGATTCTGGCGTGACCACCGCCGCATCCTCACCGCACTGCCCACCGAGCCGGCCGTGATCACCCGCCTGACCCTCCTCGGCCTCGGCCTGGTCGCCCTGCTGCCCTTCCCCACCGCGCTCCTGGCCGAGTACGCCTCCCAGCCCGAAACCGTCGCCCTCTACGCGGGTGCCATGGCCGCGATCCATGCGGTGCACGCAACCCTGCTGCTGCTCACGCAACGCCAAGTGCACCCGTCGCCGACATCATCCGCCGCCGTGGCCCGTCGCCGCTTCACCGCCCAACTCGGTTCCAGCGTTCTGATCTTCGGCCTCTCTGTTCCCTTGGCCTTCGTCAACACGGAAGCAGCCATGTGGTTCTGGCTCACGCTCATCCCCGCCCACTACATCCTCGGCCGCCACCCCCGCCGACTCCCGCCACAGTGAACCCTCCGGCCCGGGCCTGAGCGCCGTATCCGGCGAAACCCGCCGACCGGCACGCTCAGCCACACATGCCCGGACCGCTACGCCGAGGGAGCTGAGAACGATGCGTGACCTGCGGCGATCGGCGCATCCCGCAGGGTGGTTTTGCCCCCTGCCTCAAGGGCACACGACCAGTGAGACCGTGCGGAGGTGTCGAGATGAGTGCCGGAGAAAGAGCCAAGGCAAAGGCCGAGCAGGTCGTCGGAAAGACCGTGCGGAAGGCGGCCCACGCGGTGCACAAAGAAACCCTCGCGGCGAAAGGCGCCGCACTCGAAGCACGGGGCATGATGCGGGGCGCGAAAGAACGCTCCAAGGGCTCCTTCAAGAACTGACAAGTTCATGGTCCCCGCCCGGATGGGCGAGGCTTGATGGAGGCGTCCTCCGTGTCCGCCGCGCCGTGGCCGAGCCGAACAACGGGCAACGGGAGATCAAGGCGTCCAAGAGCATTGCGGGCAAGCGCACGGTGGTGATCGCCCGCGCGATCCCTTCCGGACGTCCGCGATCACCCGGCGTGGTACGCCGCACCGGGCGCCGACGGCCGCGTCTTCATCGGTGCCGAGGGGGCGAGCGCGGGCAAAAAAGAAAGATCGAAAGCCCAAGGGGCACGAGGGGGACACGCGGGACTGATCGGAGTCCCGGAAAGCGATCAGGGCCAGGCAGAGGAATGAACCTCTGACCTGGCCCTGATGCATATGGAGCGGGCGACGGGAATCGAACCCGCGTAGCTAGTTTGGAAGACTAGGGCTCTACCATTGAGCTACGCCCGCACAGAGAGCACCGCAGGTCAGTGACCCCGGCACAGGAGGCATCGTAGCGGGTCGCACCCCGTCCCCGCACACCACGTTCCGCGACCCCGCGGACGCTCGTGAAATGCGGCAGCCGCGCTGTCTCCGGGCATGTACCCTACGTGTCGCACCGACGGGGTGTGGCGCAGCTTGGTAGCGCGTCCGCTTTGGGAGCGGAAGGCCGTGGGTTCAAATCCCGCCACCCCGACCACCAGCCGGTTCCGGCGACACGTCAGACGACGGATCAGGCGAGAGAACAGACGCCCGACGGCCGATGGCCGGGATCGCAAGATCGCCTTTTGGGGCGTGTACCGCCTGCGGTTACTATGCAGGTTGCGCGCCCGTGTGTCTGCACTGTTACGTCTCTCAAGGGCCGCGAATCCGCTGAGGCTCTGCCTGATCTCGGCAGAAACAAACAGCAGAACCCCGCAGCAGTACCCCCAAGAAGTCAGCCACAAGGAGACCGAACCGTGAAGAGCGCCGTGGAGAACCTGAACCCGACTCGGGTTCGGCTCACTGTTGAGGTGCCCTTCGAGGAGCTCAAGGACAGCCTCGACGCGGCGTACAAGAAGATCAACCAGCAGGTCACGGTGAAGGGCTTCCGGAAGGGCAAGATCCCGGCGCGCATCATCGACCAGCGGTTCGGTCGCGGTGCCGTGCTCGAAGAGGCCGTCAACGACGCGCTCCCGAAGTTCTACACCGAAGCGGTCAACGAGGCTGAGCTGAACGTCCTCGGCCAGCCCGAGGTCGACATCACGGAGCTGAAGGACGGCGAAACGCTGAACTTCACCGCCGAGGTCGACGTCCGCCCGACCATCGAGATCCCGGACTACTCCGGCATCGAGGTCGAGGTCGACGCAGTCGAGGTCGCCGACGAGGACGTCGAGAAGGCCGTCGAGGAGCTCCGTGAGCGCTTCGCGTCCACCTCGCCGGTCGAGCGCGCCGCCCAGGACGGCGACGTCGTCACGCTCGACCTGGAGGCCAAGGTCGACGGAGAGGTGCTGGAGGACGGCGTCGCCTCCGACGTGTCCTACACCATCGGCTCCGGTGAGCTGCTGGACGGCATCGACGAGGCCGTGAAGGGCCTGGAGGCCGGTGGCGAGGCCACCTTCGCCTCCGAGCTCAAGGGCGGCTCGGCAGCCGGCAAGGAGGCCGAGGTCACCGTCAAGGTCACCCAGGTCGCCGCGCGCGAACTGCCCGAGCTCGATGACGACTTCGCGCAGCTCGCCTCCGAGTTCGACACCCTCGACGAGCTCAAGGCGGACAGCCGCAAGCGCCTCGAGAACATGAAGCAGTACGACCAGGCCACGCAGGCCCAGGAGCGTGTCCTGGAGAAGCTGCTCGAGCTGGTCGAGGTCCCGGTCCCCGAGAAGCTGCTCGAGGACGAGATCAACACCCGTAAGCACAACCTCGAGCACCACCAGCTCGGCCAGATGGGCCTCGACCTCGCGAAGTACCTGGAGATCCAGGGCAAGACCGAGGAGGAGTTCGACGCCGAGACCAAGGAAGCGGCGATCAAGGGCATCAAGACCCAGTTCGTCCTGGACGAGCTCGTCAACAAGGAGAAGCTGAACGTCAACCAGGAGGAGCTCACCGAGCACCTCATGCGGCGCGCGGCCTCCTCCGGCATGTCCCCCGACCAGTTCGCCCAGGCGGTCGTCGAAGGCGGCCAGGTCCCGATGCTGGTCGGCGAGGTCGCCCGCGGCAAGGCCCTCGCGGTCGTCGTCGAGGCCGCCACGGTCAAGGACACCAACGGCGAGGTCGTCGACCTCGACGACGAGGAGGACGAGACCGAGTCGGCCACCGAGGTCGTCGCCGAGGTCACCGACGGTGACGAGGCCTCCACCGAGGCCTCCGAGGAGAAGCCCGAGGCGTAAGCCCACGGCGCTTCAGCAGCTGTACGACGGGCCCCCGGGGACTTCTTGTCCCCGGGGGCCCGTCGGCCCTTGGGGGGGCGAGGAACTGCGCGAGCAACCCACGACAAGCCGCGCCCGCCCTTGGACCACCCGTGGCAGACGCGACCGCGGCTTTGCGGGGGTGGGTCGCACAGTTCCCCGCGCCC
>NZ_JAGXJM010000397.1:0-256 GCF_019091445.1 Streptomyces sp. GbtcB7 | reverse complement strand
AAAATAATTTTTTTAAAAAATAATACTTAGTATAGAAATGCATGGCTTGGTCATCCAACACTTATATTTGGTGTATAATTATACGTAGTATAATTGCAGATTGTAGGAGGATTGTGAATTGGTAAAATAGCAAATAAAATGGTAGAAGTCTTAGCCAATTAGTTATACTGATGTGTTTGAATACACGTGTAAGCAACATCAGAGTTTTAGTTTTCTTTTTTTAATATCAAGTAGCTAAACCCAGAGCTTTATATGG
>NZ_JAGXJM010000396.1:0-256 GCF_019091445.1 Streptomyces sp. GbtcB7 | reverse complement strand
ATCACGTCATGTTATTTTTGTAGAGTCTATCTTTCCATTTCAAAACCATGGGTCTCCTACTGTGCGACCTACTCTAACAAATATATATCATTGGAGGACACCGTCGATCTTATCAAACGAGCTTCCCACAACACCATCTAGTCCTTTTCCTCAAGATCCACACTCTCTTGTTCTCTCGGTTCAACAGCTCCTTACTCTCTCCATTGCTTCTCCTCTTCCTTCTTCACTAGTTTCCCCTATTATTGAAGTAATACCC
>NZ_JAGXJM010000395.1:0-256 GCF_019091445.1 Streptomyces sp. GbtcB7 | reverse complement strand
GAGATATCTCGGCGGGCGCGGAAGGCACCTGCGTGCGCGGCCGGATGACCGCTAGGGTGAGCGCGTGCCGCGCTTCGATCTGCCTCTGTCCGACCTCCGCGACTACCGTCCCGAGGTCCGCGTCCCCGCGGACTTCGACGCCTTCTGGGCGACCACGATCGCGGGTGCTCGCGAGGCGGGCGGGGCGCCCGTCGTCACGCCCGTGACGACGCCGCTGCGCGGCATCGAGGCGTTCGACGTCACGTTCCCCGGGTTC
>NZ_JAGXJM010000394.1:0-256 GCF_019091445.1 Streptomyces sp. GbtcB7 | reverse complement strand
CGCGTCGCGCAGCGCGGCCGCGACACGCGAGCCGATCCGACCGGACCCGACGATGAGAGTGCGAGAAGGAGTCACCCCGTCATCCTCTCAAGCGCTTACCGGCCCGCGGCGATGACGGGCGTGTAACAAAGCGACGCTCCGGGGCCCGCGGCATCCCTCCCCGCGCGAGAATGAGGGTCGGCACCCGCCCGATCGCGCAGCGTCGCCACCCGAACCCCCTCGACCGAGCCTGCTCGGCGCCTCCGGAGGCCCTCAT
>NZ_JAGXJM010000393.1:0-256 GCF_019091445.1 Streptomyces sp. GbtcB7 | reverse complement strand
CTGAGATTTTCACTGAATTTGTGCAATACTGAGCATGAAGAGGACAACAAAGATCAACTGTATCAATCCAATGACAGTCAGTGGTCCTTGGCCAGCATGGTATATGCTGTTATGGAGCACAATTACACTCCACACAGCCTCCAAGCCATGCCCTTGCAGAGGCATTAGTTTTATAAAGTAAACCACCTTGACATACTCTTTTCACATTTAATTTATATGGAGATATAACTTCTTTGAAAGTTCTTCATGCTGATTA
>NZ_JAGXJM010000392.1:0-256 GCF_019091445.1 Streptomyces sp. GbtcB7 | reverse complement strand
AAGGGGCTCCCCGCACCGGCCGCGCCGATCACCCCGCATCCCGCGGCGACCACCGCCATTCCCGCCACGGTCAGGCCGATCATCGCATCGACCCAGCGGAATGCGCCGTCCTCGAAGAGACGCCCGGCGCCGAAGCGTGCGAGCAGACGCCACGCGCACAGCAGCGCGAGTTGCACGCAGAGGAGCAGGATGCCGTTGAGGACGACCCCCGGCATCCGCAGTCCGGCGAACTCGGGAGCGAGCTGCGCGAACCCCG
>NZ_JAGXJM010000391.1:0-257 GCF_019091445.1 Streptomyces sp. GbtcB7 | reverse complement strand
CACGGGGGTCCGCTGGGGCCCGGCCCCCGCCACCGGGGGGACGGGACCCGGGCCGCCCGACGGGGGCCCGGGGGGGCCGGGGCCGGGGTGGGGGGGGGGGGGCAGAGGTCCCGCCGGGGGGGGGGGCCGGGGGGGGGCGCCCCGGGTCGGGGATCCGGGGGACTCCACCCCTCCCCCCCACGCCCTCGCCCTCCTCGTGAACGGCGAGCCCGCCCTCTTCCCGGTGCTGACCCCCGCCACCCCCCAAGGGGTCGCCG
>NZ_JAGXJM010000390.1:0-257 GCF_019091445.1 Streptomyces sp. GbtcB7 | reverse complement strand
ATCTCTTTTCGTTTCCTTTCTTATTCGTGGACAAAGTACAAACAGTCGCTCGTGAATGAGCTCAGTTAAAACCATTAAATGACTTAGTCATCCATGGTAAACAAAACCTGTCCTGATTGACTTGCTAGCGTCATTATCTTCTCCTTGGCACGTACTGAAACTAGAGGATGCCAAAAGAATAGAATCATTTTCACAAAGTACGTCGCATTCTGGTCCACTGGATAGGTTTAGCAATCCTATGGAAACTCGCTATCAAT
>NZ_JAGXJM010000389.1:0-257 GCF_019091445.1 Streptomyces sp. GbtcB7 | reverse complement strand
ATTTAAACAGGAGGTAATTGCAAAAATTCAAGAACAACTTTCAATAGAATTCCAGGAAATAACTTTAAAAGCTCTGATACCGTTAACATGGAAGCGCGTCTAATTCAAAGTAAGAAATTGTACACACAAAGAACTAGAAAGAAAGCGTAAAATGCTTACAAATGAACTAGGAACTGACTCTTTTGATTACTCAAGTAGAAGTGCAGTGCCCGACTGACTGTCTGCAAGAGTTGTTACCAAGTATTTATAGAGACGAG
>NZ_JAGXJM010000388.1:0-257 GCF_019091445.1 Streptomyces sp. GbtcB7 | reverse complement strand
CCTTAATAATCCAAATGGTCAAACACAAAATCACATTAAAATTTTTTCTAAAAAAATAATGGAAAGAGTAAATGAACATTTATAAGGTTTTTCGTTATTCGATCCTAAGAGATATTATAGCAAAAATATTTAGTTCAAATCTTATCAGGATATGCTTATAAAAAAACATACCCCCTATTAATGTTATACATGTTCGATTGAGCTATCTACCATCCACTGTAAAATGGAGTATTCACAATATATATTTATATTTATTC
>NZ_JAGXJM010000039.1:0-104407 GCF_019091445.1 Streptomyces sp. GbtcB7 | reverse complement strand
CTGGGCGGGGTGGGGTACGCCGAGGGTTTGGATGTGGCGTCCGAGGTGTTCGAAGACCCGCAGGATGGGTGACTGGGACGGGGCGCGGGCGAGTTGCGTGCCGATCCAGGGGTGGGCGTCGATCGCGTCGAACACGCCGAGTGCGAGGGTGCGGATCGCTTCCTGCGGCGTTGCGTCAGCGGTGCCGGTGGTGTCGACGGTCGTGGTGGTGTCGGTGGTCGTGGTGGTGGCGATGACGGCGTCGGTGGCGGCGTTGAGGAGTTCGTCCTTGCCCGTGACGTGCCAGTAGATGGCGCCGGGTCCGGTGGCGAGGCGTTCGGCCAGTGCGCGGAAGGTGAGTGCGCCCTCGCCGGCGGTGTCGAGAAGTCCGATCGCGGCTTCGACGATGCGCTGGCGGGAGAGCGGTTCCTCGCGTCGTTCCGGGCTGTGTTGGAACGACGTTCCAGAGAGGGTCTGCCGGGTGCCCGCCCGGCGGGCTGCGACAGGCAGGGAACCACCATGACCACTGACGTCACGATCATCGGTGCCGGGCTCGGAGGACTGACACTCGCCCGTGTCCTCCACGTCCACGGCATCCCGGCCACGGTCTACGAGGCGGAGACCTCACCGAACGCCCGCACGCAGGGCGGCATGCTCGACATCCACGACTACAACGGCCAGCTCGCCCTCGACGCGGCCGACCTCCTCGGGAGTTCCGCGGCCTCATCCACAAGGGCGGTGAGGCGACGCGGGTCCTCGACCGGGACGGAACCGTGCTCCTCGACGAACCCGACGACTGCACCGGCGGGCGTCCGGAGGTCCACCGCGGTGCCCTACGGCAGATTCTGCTCGACTCGCTGCCGGCCGACACGATCAAGTGGGGGTACAAGGCCAACGCGGTCCGGTCTCTCGGGGGCGGCCGGCACGAAGTGACGTTCGCGGACGGGGCGACCGTGGAGATCGGTCTCCTGGTCGGCGCGGACGGGGCGTGGTCGCGGATCCGTCCGCTGCTGTCCGACGCCACACCCGAGTACGTCGGCATCTCCTTCATCGAGACGTACCTGTTCGACGGCGACACCGGCCACCCGGCCAGCGCCCCTCCAGCGGTCCCGCGCAGACGGGGCCTGCGGGCTGTCACGGTCGAGGAGCGCCGGCCGACCCGAGCAGGGCGAAGTCCCTACCCAGGGAAGCCGCGGATTCATGTTCTCGGGATGCAGTGACTGCCGGTCGAGGGCGTCCCAAGCTGAAACCGATCGCCCTTGGTCAGGGCGGCGGGCTGGGTGAGGATCCAGCGGGTGACGGATCGGGCGGGGGGCCGGGGGGCCGACCGGCTGGGGTTTGCCGCGCAACGTCCGGCTGACGTAGTCCCGGACGGTGCCATAGCCGTGCGGGCAGCCCTCTGTTCCTTGATCTCCTCCTACAGCTTCCAGGCGTCGAGCTTGGTGGGACAGCTTTGCCGTTGCCGGGCGACGGACCGCTTGCTGTGACAGACCGCCAGGAACGCGTGCATGGCGCGCGTGCGGTCGGCAAACCGGTGGCCTGAAGACGAACACGGAGGCGACTCGCCCCCCTCCAGCGGTTCGCCCGGCGGAGCCGGCGCTGGCCGCAGGCAGCCCCATCAGGCGCCCCGTTCGGTTCTGCCCACGCCGAAGGGTCCGTTCAGCCGGACGATCATCCGATGACGAGCGGGGGTTTCGTGGCCAAGTCGCCCAGTTCGGCCTTCTCCGCGTCGGTCGGGGCGCGCCGTCCGGTGCCGACCAGTAGCGCGTCCTTGTCGGACAACGACGCGGGGAACGTGGCCCGGGCGATCTTCTCCAGCATCTCGCGTGACCGGGCAAGTCCCTCCGCGGGCGGTCCCGTCCCTTCCGGGAGGTGCGCGACCAGGTCGAGGTGGTGCAGCGTCCACTCCAGGACGTACGCGGAGAGGTAGTCGCCCGCGGTGAGGACCTCGTCGCGGGTGCTGACCCGGAGGGCCGGGTCGGCGAGTTCGGCGGCGCGACCGGCGGCGGAACCGAGGTCGTCCAAGTGGAACTTGAGCAGCCGCGGCTCTTCGTACGCGGCGGCCAGGCGGACGGTCAGTGCGTCGAGCGGGTCGTCACCGGGCGGAGGCGTTTCGGCGATGTCCCAGTACGTCACCGCGTCGCGCTTGGGTTCCGTTTTGGCGTGTGCCAACCGGCAAGGTAGTGCGGTGCCGGAATGGCGGACAAGCACATTTGGGCTACCCGTAAGCGCCTCGGTTGTCGGCCCTCGCGGGGGACGGCCGCGAGCAGGTGGTGGGTGTACGGGTGCTCCGGCGAGGTCAGTACGAAAGCGTCGCCGACGGTCTGGCGCGAGTCGAGGGAGGCGTACGGGTTCTGGACAACGAGCTGGATGTGGCCACGTCGGATACCGGCCGCGCCCCGGTCGTGCCGGCTTCGGCTGCGTCTCCACAGCAGCGACTTCCCCGAGTTGGTCCTCCACCGTGACGCCGACGACAACCCGTGGCTCGTCCTCCGCGGCGAGTGGACGACTCAGCAGATCCGCCTGAGCGGCACGGACAGTGCGCGGCTGACGCTGACGATCGTACGAAGGGGCCGGCTTCCGCCCCCGGCCTCGCGCCGGCGCCTGCGCGGCGGCGGCTCGGCCGGGGAGCGGTGGCAGGGGGTGTGGGTCAGCCCAGTTGCGTGTCCAGCCACGCCAGGACCTCGGGGGTCACGGGATCGGTGATGTCGGCGAACTCGTCGTGCTTCTTCAGGAACTTCGCGACGTAGGGGCATACGGGCACTATTCGCATACCGAGGTCGCGCACGTCGGTGAGCGCGTACTCGACCAACCGCGCGGCCAGGCCCTGCCCGGCGAAGGCGTCGTCGACTTCCGTGTGGAAGAAGACGCGCTGTTCACCGCGGTCGCGGTAGGCGGTGAGGCCGGCGCGTTTGCCGTCGACCAGGATTTCGTAGCGATGCCTGGCGTCGTTCCGCTCGACGATCGGAGCGGCGGGAGACGACTCGGTCATGAGGTGCCTTTCGGATGCGGGTCGGCGACGCGGCGGGTTGCCGCGCGGCGAGATGGTGGCATGCGGAAGAACGGGAGCGGGAAGACGGTCCCCCGGGTACCCCTCGACGGCGCCGAAGCGATCGGAGGCGTTCGCCCAGTCCTCCCGGGCGCGGACGATGTCCTCATGGCTACGGCCGATGAAGTTCCACCACATGACGATCTCCTCCTCGAACGGGGTTCCGCCGAGCAGTACGGTGCGAGCCGGGTCGTCGGACTCGTTCACCAACGTCAGAGCTGCGGTTCCGGCCTGGGCATAGCCCAGCTCCGCCGGACGCAGCAGGGTGCCGGCCATGCGGACGTCTCCGTGGTCGACGAGCAGCCCGTGCTCGAAGTCGGGGTTCACGGCGAACGTGACCGTCGCATGCGGCTCGAGGACGACCTCGGCGCCGAGCAGGGGTGTGAAGGTGCGTACAGGAGACTCCTGACCGACGAGAGAGCCCAGGAAGACCCTGATCTCGGCCCCCTCGATCCGCAGGGGCTCGGGGACGTAGTGCTGGAAGTCCCGCTCAGCGTGCCGGTGTTCCTCGGGCAGCGCCACCCACAGCTGGACTCCGTGCAGGACCGTGGTGCCCGGGGTGGACACCTCCGAGTGGCTGATGCCGTGCCCGCCCGTCATGAGGTTCAACTCGCCGGGCCGTACGTACGCGTGGCTGCCGAGGCTGTCGCGGTGCTCGATCTCCCCGCTGAACAGCCAGCTCACCGTCTGCAGTCCGGTGTGCGGATGCGGGGCGACGTCCATGCCGCCCGTCTCGGCGATGTCGTCGGGACCGTAGTGATCGGCGAAGCACCATGCTCCGATCAGGGTCCGCGCGCGCTGCGGCAGCGTGCGCCGCACGGTCATCGCGCGCGGGCCGCCCAGGGGTACGTCACGTGGGGAGAGAACGTCGACATCGCTCACCGGGGACCGCCTTCCGTCACCATGATAGTTTCAGATTCAACAATGATACTCGCAGCATAGTAGGACGGAGTCCGGGGTTGAGCAGCCACGCGACAGGAACCGCGACGCAGCGGATCTTCATCGACAAGCAGAGCCCGAAGGCCTACCACGCACTGGTCCAGACGTCGGAAGCGGTGCGCGCGACTGCCGCCGACGCGGGGCTCGACCGGACCGTGGTGGAGCTGATCAACCTCCGCGTGTCGCAGATCAACGGCTGCGCCTACTGCCTCAACGTGCACACCCGGGCCGCCCTGCGTGCGGGCGAGACGACGCAGCGGCTCGGAGTGCTGGCCGCCTGGCGGGACACCGAGCTGTTCACTCCCGCGGAACGCGCGGCCCTCGCGCTGGCGGAGGCGACGACCGGGCCGACCGACGCCGCCGCGCAGGAAACCGCCTGGGCGGGCGCCCGTGACGTCCTCACCGACGACCAGATCTCCGCGGTGATCTGGGTGGCGATCACCATCAACGCGTTCAACCGGGTCTCGATCATGAGCAAGCACCCGGTGCGTACGGAGCGCTGATCCCGCAGGGGAGGCGGGGGCGGCTGTGGGGCGGCGGCGAGGCCATCGCGAACGCCGCGCGGTACGTCGGGCCAGGCTTCCAGCTCGTCGCGTTCGACCCGAAGGTGTCGATTTTGAGATCGTACAGCTGGTTGTAGGGTCTCGCGTTGGTGTCGGAGACCGCCCTCGTGACCTGCTGCTTCTTCCGTTGCCTCACGGCGTGTCGGACATCGGAGCCTCAGCTTCGTGTCGCTTCCCCGGCGGTCTGTCTTGATCGGAGCAGACCGCCGGGCTTGTGACCTGGGCTGTCGCGCACCTTCCGAGTCAGCAGCCCGCAGGTCTCCCACCTGTGCGGTTGCCAGGTGGTTTGGGGACGAGCTCAGTGTCGGGTCGGAAGTGCGGGCACGCGTCGACGCCGTCGGCGAGGGCCTGGACGCGGGCTGCCGGAGCGGAACCCGCGTGGACAAGCCTCCAGGTGTGCGAGCACGCTCGATCGCGCCGTGCGGCCGATGAGCTTTCCCAGACCCCCGTCGGACGGGCGGATCAGCGCAGTCCGGCGAAGAGATCGTTCTCGGGTATGGCCGCGCCGGTGGCGTCCTGGACACGTACGAAGGTCTCCATGCCCATCAACTCGCCGAACCTCTCCTTGCCCATCTTGAGGAAGAAGATGTTCTCGCCCTGACTGGCGTGCGCGGCCAACGCGTCGAACTTCTGACCGCTGAACGCGGTGGTGTCCACCCACGTGGTGATCTCATCGTCGGGGAGGCCGATCTCGGCCATCGCGGCGGCCTCGGCAGGATCCGGCTCCGGCATGTCCTCATGAAACTCGCGCATGATCTCGCCGAACCGCTGCATCATCGAGCGGGGCATCGTGGTCCAGTACACCTTCGGTGTCAGCGCGGTCATCTCCAGCGCCGCCATCGTGATGCGGTGGGCCTGGATGTGGTCGGGGTGGCCGTAGAAGCCGTTCTCGTCGTAGGTGACGACCACATCAGGTCGGTAGTGCCGCATGAGTTCCGCGAGTCGGGCCGCGCCTTCCTGCACGGGGGTCTGCCAGAAGGATCCGGGGGCGTCGTTGCTCGGCCAGCCCGTCATCCCGGAGTCGGCATAGTCCAGCATCTCCAGATCGCTGACCTTCAGGACGTCACAGCTCGCCTCAAGTTCTTGACGGCGCATCAAGGCGACCGCCGCCGGATCGTGCCCGGGATCGCCCGGCTTGACACCCCCCGGTCCGTCACCGCAACCGCCGTCGGTACACGTCACGAGAACCGTGCGGATGCCTTCCGCCGCGTACCGCGCGAGGACCCCTCCGGTTCCGGTGGCCTCGTCGTCGGGGTGGGCGTGTACTGCCATGAGCGTCAAGGGCCGGTCAGTCATGAAACAGTCCTCCTGCAGAAATACGTCTTGGTCCAAGTAGCGCGGCGGGCGTACCGCGATCCTGGGGCCCGGACCCTGGTGGGGCGGACGACCTTGTGGTCTCCGTGTTCCCCGCCCGTGGGGCGCCGGTCCCTCGGTCGATGCAACCGTGCCGGCCGGACCGGCTGTTCCCGGTGCGGCCGCTTGGTTTCCAGGCGTCGGCGTTTCAACGCGAACGAGGTACAAGCGCGACCTGCATGTCTCAGCGCCCACGTCGGATCCGACTTCCATCCGGCACCAGCCGTGAGATTCCGACACGAAATTTGAGATCCTACATTGGTGGGGCTCGGGGTTGTCGTGAGGTCTGTGATGCCCCGACCGCTGTGGAGCGGCGCCCTTTCCTTTGGCTTGGTGACCATTCCGGTGAAGCTGATGAGCGCCACCGAGGACCGTCGGTCCGGTTTCATCAGGTCCATACGGAGGATCTGGGACGGGTGCGGGTGCGCAAGTTCTGCGAGGCGGAGGACCGCGAGGTGTCCGCCGGGGGGGAGAGATCGGCAAGGGGTTCGAGGTCTCCAGGGACACGCTGGTCGAGGTCACGGACGAAGAGCTGGAGCGGATGCCGCTGCCGACCGCGGAGGCGATCGAGATCGTCGCGTTCGTGCCGGCCGAACCGCGCGGGTTCGCGGATTCTCAGACGTGGTTGCTGACGAACCTGCGCGCTGATCCATCCATTGCCCCGGGAGCAGCGATGAGTTCTTTCGTCCGCGCCGCGGCTGGACGACGGTGTGGTGGGGGATCGGCCTCCAAACGCCGCTGACGGCGAGAACGCGTGAAGCGACGCTGGGTGACAACATCTCGCCGCAGCGGCCGGCCCTGTCCTCCTGTTGCTGCGACGAACGGGCATCACGAAGTCCTCGGAAGACGGACCCGAGCTGGCCGCGCCCCACTACGGCAAGACCCCTGCCCCTGAAGGGGCACACCGAAGGGCGACGTGGCCGCCCTCAAATGAGGGCCGGAATCAAGTACTTCCGCACTTCCCTGCTCGTGGGCGGCCTCGGGACTTGTGGGCCCCTTCCTCGTGATCAACTACCAGCGCCACCAGCGTGGCTTGTTCGCGCGTCGCCATGAGCGCAGAGTGTCGGTCATGGCCACAGCGCTGGGGTGCTCGGGCCTCAGTACCCGTTCGGCGTCGGCTACGACCTGTTCCAGCAGCGTGATGGCTTCTTCGGTGCGCCCCGCCTGCCGGTAGGAGGCAGCCAAGTTGTAACGGGCGGTGAGAGTGTCGTGGTGGTCGCGCCCAAGCAGCCGCTCGCGGCCGGCGACGACCTGCTCTTCGAGAGGGATTGCTTCCTCGGCGCGCCTCATCTGCCAGTAAGAAATCGCGAGGTTGGCTCGGGCGGTGAGAGTGTCGGGGTGCTCGGACCCAAGCAGCCGCTCGCGGTCGGCGACGACCTGCTCTTCGAGAGGGATCGCTTCCTCGGCGCGCCCCGCCTCCTTGTAGCACATGGCCAAGTTGTTGCGGGCGTCGAGAGTGTAGGGGTGCTCGGGCCCCAGCCCCCGTTCGGTGTCGGCGACGACCTGTTCCAGCAAGGTGATGGCTTTGGCCGTGCGCCCTGCATTTGAGTAGGAGTTGGCCAGGTTGTTGCGGGCGGTGAGGGTTTCGGGATGCTCGGGCCCCAGCAGCCGATCGCGGCCAACGACTACCTGTTCCAGCATGGGGATGGCTTCCTCGGCCCGCCCCTCCTCCAAGTAGGAGAACGCGAGGTTGGCGCGGATGGTGAGGGTGTTGGGGTGCTCGGGCCCCAGCAGCCGCTCGGCGTCGGTGGTCAGCTGTTCCTCGAGAGTGATGCCTTCCTCGCCGCGCCCCGCCTGCCGATAGGAGGCGGCCAGGTTGGCTCGGGCGGTGAGGGTGTCGGGGTGCTCGGGCCCCAGCAGCCGCTCGATGTCGGCGACCACATGTTCTAGCAGGGGGAGGGCTTCCTCGGCCCGCCCGGTCTCCTTATAGGAGACGGCCAGGTTGTTGCGGGCGGTCAGGGTGCTCGGGTGCCCGGCCCCAAGGAGACGTTCAAAGCTGGCGACAACCTGCTCTTCCAGGGGAATGGCCTCTGCCGTGCGCCCCGCCTGCGCGTATGAGAGGGCCAGATTGTTGCGCGAGGTGAGGGTGCTGGGGTGCTCGGGCCCCAGCAGCCGCTCGCGGTCGGCGACGACCTGCTCTTCGAGAGTGATGGCTTCCTCGGCGCGCCCCGCCTCCCGATAGGAGATGGCCAGGTTGGCTCGGGCGGTGAGGGTGTCGGGGTGCTCGGGCCCCAGCAGCCGCTCGATGTCGGCGACGACCTGCTCTTCCAGGGAAATGACTTTCGCCGTGCGCCCTGCCTCCGAGTAGGCGGTGGCCAAGTTGGCGCGGGCGGCGATGGATTCGGGCCCCAGCCCCAGCACCCGATCAGCGTCGGCGACTACCTGTTCGAGCAGGGTGATGGCTTCTTCGGCGCGTCCCGCCATCAAGTAGGAGGTGGCCAAGTTGTTGCGGGCGGCGAGAGTTTCGAGGTGCTCGGCTCCTAGCAGCCGCTCGGCGTCGGCGACGACCTGTTCAAGGAGGGTGATGGCTTCGGGCGTGCGCCCCGCTTCCCTATAGGCGGTGCCCAGGTTGGCTCGGGCGGTGAGGGTGTCGGAGTGCTCGGGCCCCAGCAGCCTCCCGGCGGTTGTGGCGAGGTGGTGCCAGTGGGTGAGTGCGGCGGCGTACAGGCCGGCGCTCAAAAGGCTCTTCCCTGCCCGGTACAGCACCGCGTGGCCATGGGACTGCCACAGGAGGTCGCCGGCGTGGGCGGCCAGGGTGTCGGTGTTGGCCCGCAGTACGGAGCACAGATCAGGATCGGTGTGGTCGGTCTCAGGCCAGATTGCCGCCAAGGCGTCTGTGGTTGCCCGAACCGTTGCGGGGACGTCGTGTGTGGGGGTGGTTTCGCGGGCGGCGCGGGCGGTTAGGGCGTGCAGGCGCACCGCACGGGGGCCGTGCCGGGAGTCGCAGGTGATCAGACCGTAGCGGTGCAGCAGCCGCAGTGCGGATCGGGCCTGCTCCGTGGTGACGTCAGGAGGGGGCAGGGCGGCCGGTTCGGTGGAGCCGCTGCGGTGGGTGGTCAGGTAACGGGTGACCGCGGCGTCGGCCCACAGGGTCTGGGGGTGCCCGGCCGGGTCCAGGTGGGAGGCCAGGCGCAGGGCGGGGGCGGCCAGGCCCACCGGGTTGCATTGCTGGGCGGCGTCCAGGGTCAGCAGCAGGGCCGCGGCGATCTGCCGTCCGTAGCCCTCGGTGTCCGCCTGATGGGGGAGCAGCGTCTCCAGGCGTAACTCGCAGTCGGTGAGGACCTCGAGGTAGGGCGTGCAGGGCACGTCTTCGTTAATCATGTATGCGGCGGCAAGGGCCAGCGCCAGCGGCAGGTACCCCAGCTTCCGCACCACGTCCTCGGCCTGAACGTCCAGCAGGTGGGGCGTCTGCGCGCCGGTGAACCGGTCGCGCAAGTAGGCCATCGATTCGGCCGGGGTGTAGGCGTCGACCTCGACGACCGCCCGGCCGCCGCCGGACAGCAGCGCATCCCGGCGCCGGGTGGTGACCAGCACCCGGCCGTGTCCGGCACGAGAAGGCGGCGGCCACCACGGGGCGATCTCCTCCACATCGGCGAGGTCATCGAGGACAACCAGCCACGAGCGGGAGGTGACAGCCAGCCAGGCCAGGAAGGCCCGCGCATCCGTCTCGGCGTCCTGGCCTCCAGCGCCGGGTGCCTGGATGCGGCGCGCAACGTCGCTGTAGCCAGCGACGACCTGCTGGGTCTCGGAGGCGTTTACCCAGACCACCAGCTCGGTACCCTCGGACAGGGCATGGTGGGCATAGGCGGCGGCCAGCTGGGATTTGCCTACCCCGCCACCGCCGGAGAGTACCTGAGTCAACACCACCGTGGCGTGTCCGGCCCGGGCCTGTTCGATCCGCTCGCGCAGACCAGTGCGGGGCTGGAAGGCCGAGGCCAGGGCTGGCACGGCCCCCATTCGTACGGGCCACTCCACCGGAGCCTGTGGCGCGGCGTATTGGTTCAACACCTCAATGTGCCCGGCCGCCAGGCTGCCGTGCTTAGCCGAGATGATGGTGCGAGCGTCAGGTTGGGGAGCCTGCCTGGTGCCGGGCGCGGTCAGCTCGGGTCCGCGTCCGGCACGGGAGGGTTTCCCATGGTGACGTTGCCCGTCTTCACCGCGCTCACCGAGCCGTGCGTGGACTGGATGTGCACGTTTCCGCTAATGGCGATCTCCCCCACGGTGACCCCAGGAGCCTGCCGGACCTGCGTGACGAGCTCGCGCAGGCCCGCTGCTGCCCGGACGCGGTCCTCCTCACCCAAGTCATCCATTAGGTCAGCGAACCGAGTCCGCCAGGATGCGGCCTCCTGGCCTCGGTATTCCTCAACCTGGCCCGGGCTAGCACTCGCCAGCACGGCCGCTGTCTGGTCCAGCCGCTCCAGCGCGACGCGTTCCCGCCCGGTGTCCCCGCGGCCGAACCAGGCCGCCACCTTCTCCCGGAACCCCCGCCAGGCGTCCGTGCCCGCAGCCTGTACCACTGCCATGCCCCCCGCCGCGACAAGCGCGGCCAGTTCCTCCGCCAGCATCGAATCCCCCCACTGTCCCCTGCTGCATGCTGATTGGTCCGAGACCGTAGCGCTCCACCAGCGCGTACATAGCGTATTTACCCATATACGCTCAGTCGCCGCCCTCCGGTTCCCTAATCTCGCTCACCAGCGGGCCCACGGAACGCTGAAGTCCAGGGCCGGTCCCACTGGGCGTTGCAGGCCTGCATGGACGGCCGTCACCGCAAGGCCGTACAAGCCGTCACCGCAAGGCCGTACAAATAGCCCGGGCCGCCCTCGACTGACCGCCGCGCGGGAAGAAGTAGTCGACCAGCGCGGCCACGTCCTGGGACACGTCGACGGCGACTTCGGTGACGACGGTTGGTTCGACCAGGTGGACCTGGAGATGTGCTTGTTGATCTTCGCGCGGACCGTCGACCGGGCCCGCCTGCCCGGACCGGCGAAGTACCGGTCCAACGCCGCCGGTGGTCCGCTACCGTCCGCCGCCGAAAGCTCGGCGTATTACCCCGGCCTTTTTCTCAGGCGGATGTGCGGGCGGGGTCTCCCTGGCGTGGACGAGTCGCGCGACTGTGACGCGGAAATGTCCCTCACTGGTCAAGATCGCGCCGCTTATTCGCTCCACCGCTCGCTGGTCACCTCCACCAGCCAGCTTGTCTCGGAGGTCTGAAAGACGGTCCGACCGCTCTCCTCCGGCTCCCAGTGGCTTGGGCACCAGGTGCGGCATATCTCCTCGGCCCGGGACAGTGCTGCCGACCGGTCACCCTCGACATGGTGCTTCTTCTTCAGCTCCCCATATGAATCGGACCCGTAGTTGGAGTTTGCCTCGACCAGCACGTACCACTGTTCATCCGATGCTACGGAGCCCCCGCCCACTGAAACAAACCTCGCTGTGGTCTCGCCGTTTTGCGGCGAGCATCGCTGGCCACCGGGACGGCTCCTGGCCCGCCCGACCAGTCGATAGCATCGCCAGTCGGGCGCCCAACCAGCCGTCACGAATTCTCAGCGGACAGCCCGCGAACTGCTCAACAACCTCGCCGACTACGCGAGCCTGCCCGCCGGACCCCGGCACACCGCGATCGGATGCGCCGGCGGACGACACAGAGCTGTTGGCCGGACCGCCGGAGGACACGCCGGGGGTGACGAAGATCAGATTTGAGCGCCGAGGCAGAGGAGCACGGCCAGGGCGATGGCACCGGCCAGGGGCCCCAGCAGCGCGAACCGGGCGGAGCGGGCGAGACGGCGGATGCCAGGGGCGAAGTAGAGGGGTGTCAGGACGGCCGCGATGAGGCCGACTTGGAGCACGGTCACTTTTGCCAACGGGATCACCGACGTCAACGGCTGCATCCAGGCGACGGAGAGAACAGCCAGGAGAAGGATGGGGCCGAACGTGATCAGCGCCGCCCAGCTCCAGAAGAACAGGGCGAGGAAGCGACATGCGGGCCAGTTGGCCAGGTCGCGGGGCTTGACGTTCCGGGTCACGTTCACGGATCCAGCCTGCAGTGGGCGACCGGACGGCGACATGAGCGCGACTACTCATCGGCGCCTCGCCAACTACTCACGCCCGGACCGTTGCGCACGCCCCCGACAGCTACGTACTCCGGAAAAGGGCAAGCGGACTCACCGAACTCCTTGCCCGAGAACTTCGGGCGCGCAGCCGCCAGGTCGAAATCGAGCACCTGCACGTCCACCTTCCCCGCGTGCTGCAGACGCCCAGTAACGGCCCCGCCCAGCCCGCCCACGAACAGGAGCCCGCCCGATGAGCGGCATGACCGGCCGGGTGTATCCCGAACGCGGCAACCCCGTCACCGCGGTCATCCCGCACTGCACCCGCCGCGCCTTCGACACCACCGGCGACTGACTGCACTTCCAGTGGCCCGGCCGGCGACCCGCCGCCGGGCCACCAACGTTGCGGTCCTCCGCGCGCACGGAGCGATCGTCGTCCGGCCGTTCCGAGGCCTCACCCGAAGCACTCCGGCCAACGGCACGCTCACCCAGGATCCCAGCGCCCAACGAGTGCGGACGGCGAGCGCCGACGCCACCAACCTCCCCGGCGACTGAGTCCGACCAACTCAGATGGCCACCGTCCGCACCGTGGCCGCCCGACCCGCAGCATCAGAGAGAGGACTCCATGACTACTGCCCAACCGGGCGCCTGCCCCTTACCCTCCGTGTTGCCCGGCGTTGAAAATGCCGACGGAGGCGGCGTTCACGGTGCCGACGAGCGGTGATGGCGACGCCCCGCCGGTGGGTGTTCCAGCGCGGTGGTGGTCGGCACGGTGTCATTTTTGTCGGCAAGGTGCCGGTGGTTCAGGCTGCGCGATGCGTGAGTCGTCAGGCAGGCGGCAGGGCCGCCTGGGGCCTGCAGGCCGTCCTGGCAACTGTGCGGTGCAAGGGGAGCAAGAACGCAACGACGAACAGACCGAAGAGGGTGATGGGCGACAGCCAGACGAGTCTCGCTGGATCATCCTGCAGCCAGTGCCGGTTGCCCCACCAGTTCGCGAAGACGTCCGTCATCATCACGGCGCTTGCCAGCCAGACGCCTTCCCGCCGCGTGAGTCCCACCAGCACGGCAACCAGCGGATCGAGGATCGCCAAGCTGACGAAGAACACCTGAAGGGGAACCTGAGGAAACGACGCATAGGCATGGATGCCGTCACGGGCCAGATCGAGAATGTGGACGCAGGATCCTTCGAGGAATCCGATCAAGTACACCGTGAGAACCCATCTCGCCCACAACGGCTGTCCGCCCCATCGTTCCCGCAGCTCAAACACCACCGGGCCACCCTAAAGCGTCGGCGGGGTCAAGGGATCAAAGACGGTTTGTCAGTCGCCAACCACCTCGCTCACGGAAGCGCGGGCAGCGGCTTCGTCGACGAGGGATGGTGGCCGACGTAGCTGGTCGTCTCGCTCGAAGTCATGCCCGGCATGGTGTAACGCAGGGCAGTCCTTTGTTCCAGGGCGGCCACTTCTCACCGGCATGTGTCCGAATCAGTCGGCACACAACATGCCCTCAACCCACCGCCCACATAGGCATCTTGAGTGTAGTTGAGCACCCTCCGACGCGGCTGCCGCCCTGCTGGCCGCCCACCCCAGCCTCTCCGCGGATTCGGTGGACGTTGCCGACGCCAGGGGCCTTGGACTCGCCGCCCTGATCCAGGTTGAGGACAGAAGCGCCCTGCGGGCCTGGGCGCAGGCCCTGAATGTGCCCGCCCGTGTGACGGGTACGAGCGGCTACGGCACCACCGAGCCTCACCAGGCCGGCCTGTTGGTCCGTGGCGAGTCCGGCCTGGGTGGGCGCGGGTAGGTTTCTCGCGCTGGTCACCGTACTTGCTCTGGTGCGCGTTGCCGTCAACGGCTGCACTGTCATCGGCGGAGTCCAATCCTGGTCGCGTGGGTGCCTGTTGATGAGCGAGACTGACGCGCGATGAGTGATCAACCATACGGTGTTGAAGCAGCCTTTCGGACGACGAGCGGCGGTGTGCGGGGCAGAGGGGCAAACGACGGCGTCACCGCCGTGCTGGGTATCCCGTACGCAGCCGCGCCTTTCGGTGCCCGCCGGTTCCGGGAGCCGCAACCGGCGCCGGCTTGGGGTGGGGTCCGGGACTGCACGGCCTTCGGCCCCATCGCCCCGCAGTCGGCGGAGCTGCCCGGAGCGCCGGTGTGGCGCCCCAGGGACGAAGACATCCTCACCGTCAATGTGTGGGTGCCGGAGCGCGCGGATGGCGGCGCGCTGCCGGTGTTCTTCTGGATACACGGCGGCGCCTACACGTTCGGCTCCTCTGCCCAGCCCGACTTCGACGGGACAGCCCTGGCCCGAGCCGGGTTGGTCGTGGTCAGCTGCAACTACCGGGTGGGCTTTGAGGGCTTCGGGCATGTGCCCGGCTTTCCCGACAACCGCGGGCTGCTGGACCAGGCCGCCGCGCTGTGCTGGGTCCGGGAGAACATCGCGGCCTTCGGCGGCGACCCTGGGAACGTCACCGTCGCCGGGCACTCTGCCGGAGGAGGCTCGGTGGTCTGCCTGATGGTCATGGAGCAGACACGGGGGCTGTTCCGGCGGGCCATCGCCCACAGCGTGCCCAATGCCTTCTTCACAGTCGAGCTCGCGGTGGCGGTCACCGAGCGGATCGCGGCGGAGGCTGGGGTTGCCCCGACGGCGGAGGGACTGCTGTCCGTGTCGCCCGAGGCGCTGGTGGCCGCGTCCGACAAGGCCGCCGCGCACTGCGGGACCGACCCCGTGGCAGCGGTCCACGCCTTTGACCCGGTGATCTTTCAACCCGTCGTCGACGGCGGGGTGCTGCCTGCGGACCCACTCCGTATGCTCGCCTCCGGGACGGCGCGGGAGGTGGACCTGCTGGTGTGCCACACGTTGGAGGAGTACTGGTTCCTCCACGCGGTGGGAGCCGTGCGGGAGGTCACCACTGAGGCGGAACTGGCGGACTTCGCCGAGGCCCTGAACCTCCCAGCCCACCTGGTGGACGGCTACTGTGCGTTGATGCCGGACGCCCCGGTACTCGACCGCTACCTCGCGATCTTCGGCGACGCGCAGTTCGGCGAGTACACCACCCGCCTCGCCGAGCACCACGCAAGGGCCGGCGGCCGGGCGTACCTGGCCCGCTTCGCCCGCAGGCGCGGAGAGACCAGGCCCTGGCACACCGCGGACATCCCCTTCGCCTTCGGTAACCTGGACGCTGTCGGCGCCGGCTTCCTCATCGGCGGTGCCCCCGACGACCACGACCGCGCCCTGTCCCGCCGCATGCTCCGCGCGTGGGCTGGCTTTGCGGCCACCGGTGATCCGGGCTGGCCGGCGGTCACCGCCGGCACCACGCCAGTCAAGTCCTGGGCCGTCCCTGGCGACCACCTGGCCGCCGACGACACGTCTGGGCTCCGCGCCTTGTGGCGCGACGTCCGGTTCGACCTGCTGCGACCCGGGCAGGCGGCCTGGCATCGTTCGCGTGGGCATTCCGGCGCTTGAGGCCCAACTTCTGTGCTTCTGGCTGATGCTTCGGCTGTAGTCCTTGAGAAGCCCGGGCACAACCTCACACAGCCCCTGTCACGCTTGGCCCCTCTCGCCCCGCTGTCCGAGCAATTGTCAAGAGCTGTGGATGGAAGCCGCGCCGACCCAGCGGTGGTACGCGTCTACGTCGACGTTGCTGCCGCACACGATGGTGACGACGTGTCGGTCGGCGAAGCGGTCACGGTCTTCGAGGATCGCCGCGATGCCGAGTGCGGCCGACGGTTCGACGACGAGGCCGGCGTGGGTGAGGAGCATCCGCATACCGGCGATGATCGACGTCTCCTGGACCAGGACGGCGTCGTCGGCGACCAGGAGGAGGTCGTCCAGGACGGCCGGGATGGGGTACCGGCCGGCGACGCCGTCGGCGATGGTGTGGGTGGAGTCGGTGGTGACGACACGCCGCCTGCGCCACGAGTGTGTCATCGCCGGTGCGCCCAGCGGCTGGACGCAGATCACCTCGACTTCGGGTGCCAAGGCCTTCACCACATGACCCACGCCGGTGGCCAGCGCCCCGCCGCCGAGAGCGATCAGGACGGTGTCGAAAGACGGGGCGGTGTCCATGAGTTCCAGGCCGATGGTCGCCGCGCCCTCGCAGGTCTCGATGTCCAGGCTGTCTTCGACCAGCCGGATGCCGTCGTAGCGTGCGATGGCCGCCGCCCGCTCGCGAGCCATCTCGTGGTCGCCGTCCACCAGTTCCAGCCTGGCGCCCAGCGCGCGGATGCGATCAAGCTTGGCCCGGGTCGCGAAGCGGGATGCCACGACGGTGACGTCGAGCCCCCGGCCGCGACCGGACCAGGCGAGGGCTTGGCCGAGGTTGCCCGCGCTGGCGCACACCGCGGCTCGCGAGCCACGGTCGGCGAGCTGGTTCGCGACGACCTCGGTGCCGCGGGCCTTGAAGCTGCGGACCGGGTTCGCCGTTTCGAGCTTGATGCTCACCGTGCACCCGAGGCCGGGCTCCAGCGCCTCGCAGCGGTACAGCGGAGTGTCGAGAAACACCGGGTCGATCACCCGGCGAGCCGCCCGGATCCGAGCAGTGTCGAGACGAGTCTCCTGCACGACACAGCAGCGTAGCGCTCACCGGCGCTGGTTCCATGAGCAACTGTCAGGAGTTGTAGGCCGGTTGAGGTGTGTCACGCTGCGGCGGGTTCCTCGGGGCGTTCGACGAGATTTCTTGATCTCCCTGCGTTCGGGCAGCGTAAAGGTCCTCGGGCGTCCGCCCTTGTACTTGGGGTAAAGCGCCTCGAAGCCGTCGGTGTTGAAGTCGTGGATCACGTCGGGGCCCCGGTCCGGGCTGGTGAACGTCACCTCGGCGAGTGGCCGCTCGGGTGGCGCCGGGCCATCAAGCTATGCTGGTGGTGACGTGGCGGACTAAGGGTTGTCCTGTAACTGATCTTTGGCATGAAGGTGGTTGGTCAGGGCTGGATCCTGGGGACCACCGGTGGGCTCCGCCGCCAGGGTCGCGTCGTTCTTGTGGACTGTCCGGTTTGATCGCTTGGTGTCCAAGGCGGCCCAGGGCGTGAGGGAGTGGCGGATCCACCTGGGGAAATGAGCGGCAGAGTCCCCTTGGTATGTTGCGCCGATGTCAGCGATCAAGAAGTTCCAAGTCACCTTTGACTGCGCAGAACCTGAGCGCCTCGCTCGTTTCTGGTGCGAAGTGTTGGGGTACGTCGTACCGCCACCCCCGGAGGGGTTTGCCACTTGGGACGATTTCAAGTGCTCGCAACCACCTGAGCAGCGGGATTCATGGTTCGCCTGCAGTGATCCCTCAGGTGTGGGCCCGCGCCTGTACTTTCAGCGCGTCCCCGAAGGGAAGGCCGCCAAGAACCGGCTGCATCTTGACGTGCGGGTCGGCACCGGACTCGTGGGTGAAGAGCGCCTCGCCGCACTTGAGGCCGAATGCGCACGACTGGTCCCGCTCGGCGCGGTACACGTGCGAACGCTGTATGACGGCAATGATTCGTGCATCCCTATGCTCGACATCGAGGGCAACGAGTTCTGTATCGACTGAGCATTCTCCGAGCCGGAGAGGTGGGGAGCCGCCTCCCTTGGACCTCTCTGGTCCCGTATGGGGCGGGAGTTATCCTGCGAGGGTCGAGGTTGTGAGCCGGGCGATGCCGAGCATGGCGATGTGAACGCCGTCGCCTTTCATACGGCAGTCGCGAAGGATCTTCCACGCCTTCATCCGCGCGAAGACGTGCTCGACGCGGGCCCGGACCTTGCGGTGGGAGGTGTTGTGCTCCTCCTTCCAAGCCGGCAGTTCGGTCTGGCCGCGTTCACGGCGGTGCGGGATGACCAGGCCGGTGCCCCGGTAGCCGCCGTCCGCGATGACCGTGGCCCGGCCGACGGCGGCCTTCGCACCGGAAAGCTCGTACGCCTTGCAATCGTTGCGGTTGCCCGTGACCGGCCAGAGGTGGCCGATGATGCGGTTGCCGGCCGACTTCGACACCCCGAACAGCGGGGCGAGCTGCCGCAGCGTCAAGTTCATACGCCAGTAACGCGCTACCAGCAGGGATCCGGTCCTCCAGAGTCAGGCTCCACGGCCGGCCCTTGCGTACTGGGTTCGTACCTTCGCTCTGTCATCGCAGTGACCAGCCTGCCAAACTGCCGCGGGCTCAGCCCCCGTGAACGGGGTTATCCAGGATGGCTCCGACGCCGTGATCAGACCAGGCACGGCAAGATCATGACACCGAGATCAGCCGTTACGGGAGAGCCCTTAGGCTGGTGTAGGGTTTCGCCGCTCGTGGCGCAGGCGGTGCTCGTTGATCAGCGCTTCTTCCGCTGTCTCAGGTCGATGGCACAGCCGCTCAGTCTCACGAGTGGCATTTCCGCGCGGTCTCGGCCGACATGTGACTGAGCGCGCTAGTGGCCACGCTGAGGTTCGTAGTTGGCCGGCGGCCCGTTCTCGCCGCGATGGCGGCCACCGCGGACCGACGGTCTGCCGCGCAGGGGGTCGAGCACGGGGGTTCATCGCGCCGTTCCACAAGTCGCCGGTCCCGGGTGAGGTTCCACGGTGACGGACACGTGGCAGTGAGCGCCTGGACACGCTGGCGCTGGTGAGCGCCGTAGGGTTCGAGATAACCGATCGACGCCCTGATCGTGATCGGGTTGGCTGGGGGTATGCCAGAGCTGCGAACCGGTCGTCTTGTGCTCCGCCGGTGGCGGGAGTCCGACCTCGAGCCGTGGGCGGCGATGAACGCGGATCCTGAAGTCCGAGAACATCTGGGGGAGTTGCTGACGCGGGAGCAAAGTGATGCCGCGGTGGAAGTCATGCAGGCCCAGTTCGATGAGCGAGGTTTTGGATGGTGGGCGCTCGAAACGCGGGAGACTGGTGAGTTCATCGGCCGTGCCGGCTTGGACGAGGTGGGCGAGGAAATGCCGTTCGCGGGGGTGGACGTCGGGTGGCGGTTGATGCGTTCGGCGTGGGGGCACGGCTACGCCACCGAGGCCGCCCTGGCCTGTCTGGCTTTCGGCTTCGAGGCCCTCGGGCTGCCGGAAGTGGTGGCGTCGACGACCGTCCACAACCTTCGTTCGCAGGCAGTGATGCGCCGCATCGGCATGACCCGGGATCCGGCCGACGACTTCGAGGATCCGAGCGTGCCCGAGGGGCCGCTTCGCGCGTGTGTGCTGTACCGGATCTCCCGCAGAAGGTACTCACGGCCTCCACCGCGCGGCGGGGCACGGCCCGCCATGGATGGCGTGGGCCGCGCTGTGCCGGGAGATTGAGGTCTGCCGATGGCAGTGGAATCACGTCCGAGGGACGGGCTCGGCGTGAGCTCTGAACCGTTCCGGGAATATGGAGCGCGCCTCTGCGGGTGGAAGCGCAGAGGCGCGCTGGCAGTTCCGTGCGGCGGTGTATGGGTGCGCCCGCGGGGTCAGTAGCCGACGGTGAAACGGCGCTGGATGAACCGCGGCAGTTCCGCCTCGTCCACGAGGGCGATGGCTGCGTCCTCTGCCGAGATCCGGCTGTGCCCGTCGGCGTCGAGGACTGGCCGGTCGGTGCCGACGCGGAACCGTCCCGTTCGTTCGCCGGGGGCGATGTCCTCCGCCGGGCTGAAGTAGGTCCACAGCCGATTCGATGTGCGCAGGACGTTCAGGGCGTCCCGGTGGCCGCGTACCGCGGCTGCGTACTCCCTTGGCAGGCCGATCGAGTCGAGGGCCTCGTGCAGGAGGTCGTCGGAGTCGGCCCGTGTGATGCCGGGCTCGATCTCCAAGCTGCCGGCCCCGCCGATGACGATGAGCCGGGTGCGGGGGTGGCTCTCCAGTGCCTTGAGCAGTGCTCGCGCGGCGGTGGCGTAGGCCGTGGGATCGGCGATTGAGCGGGCCACGGTGTCGGCCATGTCCTTGGCGGCGTTCCCGGGCTGGAATCCGCTGATCAGCACGTCGAGGCCGGGTATGGCGGCGGTGACTGCGTCGGCATCGAGGACGTCGATGCTCTTCCAGGTGATGTTCTTGCGGTCCTCCTTGATCTGCGTGGCGTCGCGGCTGAAGGCCGTGACGTGGTGCCCTCGGTCGAGGGCTTCGGTGACGACGCGGCTGCCGATGGTGCCCGTGGCCCCGATGACTCCGATGTGCATGGCTGTCCCCTTGGGTAGGTGCCGCCTAGAACTACACGGCACGCAAAAACTATACGGCGTGTAGTAGCTGAGCGAGGCTCAATTCCGTGACGCTGTAGAGTGATTGGTCATGGGAAGCAGCATGGGGCGCCGCGAACGGCTGCGCCTGGAGACGACAGCCGAGATCAAGAAGGTCGCCCTGGCGTTGATGGCCACGGGCGGGCCCGACGCCATCACGCTCAGGGCCATCGCGCGCGAGATGGGCATGACGGCCAATGCCATCTACGGGTACTTCGCCACCCGCGACGACTTGGTCACCACGCTGATCAACGACGTCTACACCTCGCTGGCTGACACCGTGGACGCCGCATGGAGCGCCGCCCTCAAGTACGATCCGGCCACCCGGATCCAGGCGTGGGCCTGCGCCTTCAGGAACTGGGCACTGGCCAACCCCGAGGGCTTCCGCCTCATCTACGGCGACCCTGTCCCCGGCTATCGCCCGCCCGAGGGCGGCGCCGCCCCGGACGCCGCACACCGTGTCTGCACCGGCATCACCGCCCTTGCGGATGCCGCCTGGCCGCAGGCCGAACTCCGTTACGCCGACAGCAACTTCGACTGGTCCGACTTCGACCCAGGTCTGCTGGACAAGGTTCGCCCTGCCTTCCCCCATCTACCCCCGGCCGCCGTGGCCCTTGCCCTGCGCATCTGGAGTCACCTGCACGGACTGGTGTCGCTGGAGATCTACGGCCACCTGCAGGTCCAGGCCCTCAGCCCGGAAAAACTCTTCCGCGAGGAACTGGTCCAACTCGTCCGCTCCCTGGACCTCGCACCGGAGAAGTAGCCCCTGGCGTGACCGGCCAGCGTTGATGCGGATGCCGCACTGCGCGTATCCGACCGCGGCAGAGCGGTACGGCCGAGCCTCATTCCCCCTGCTCAGGGCTCGCATCCTCCTGCAGCCGTAGCCATGACGGAAGCGCGGCCACAACCAACCGGCCGAGCCGGGCTAGCAGATCGTTCAGGTCGGAGGTGGTGTGAACTTCCACTGGAACGGCTGCGCCGCGGCGTTGTAGTGGTCTTCGAATGATCGGAGCCGGTCCCGGACCTGGATCAGGTCCGGGAAGTCGTTGGGCGAGACGACCTTGCGCTGGACGATGGAGAAGAAGATCTCGATCTGGTGCGTCCAGGAGGCGTGGACGAGGGTGTGGACCAGGACCGTGTTCGGGAAGGTGCTGGTCAGGCGGTCGATGGCCTTCTGCCCGCGGTGGGAGGAGGCGTTGTCGACGATCCAGTAGACGCGTTTGGCACTCGCGTAGGGCCCGGTGGTCATGACCTGGGTGACCAGGCTCATGAAGGGGACGATGCCGGTTTTCGGCTCGCAGCGGCCGAAGACCTTCGCGCGATGGACGTCGTAGGCGGCCAGGTAGGCCAGCGCGCCGCCACGTCCGTACTCGTGGTTGACGCGCATCGCGCGGGCCCGGCCGGGGGCGAGGGTCGGATGGCATCGGCAGCGGGCCTGGATGGAGGTCTTCTCGTCGCGGGAGACGACGTAGTCGTCCTCGCCCGGCGGGGCGCCCTCGACAGTGCGGGCGTAAAGGTCCAGGACACGTTGGGCCTTGGCGCGGAAGCCGGGTCGCGGATGAAGATCCAGGACCGGTACTGCCAGGGCTTGAGTGCGTCCTGGTGCAGCCACCGGCGCACGGTGGATGCGGAGATGGTGTCGGTGATTCCGCGCGCGGTCGGCTCGGCGGACGGCTCCGGGCAGGACCACCGCGAGAGCGGTACGCCGGTTTCGGCGGGGAGCTGACAGGCCAGTGCCTTTGTCTCGGCGACCTGCACGGGAGTGAACCGGGCGGGACGCCGGAACGTTTGCGGTCGGCCAGAGCCGGCAGCCCGCCGTGGGCGAACCGGCCGCGCCAGGCACGAACCGTGTCCAGGTGCAGGCTCGTCTCGTGAGCGATGCGCGCGTTGGAGCGTCCGCGTGCCGCATGCGGGACGACCTGCGCGCGTACCCGCAGCCGGTGCTCGGTCTTGTGGCCACAGGCCATCTTCTTCAACCGCCTGCGTTCGGCGGCGGTCGGGGATATCGGACAGGCGGCGGCACCGGGCACGGCAGGCGGACTGAAGGCTAGGCTGTGGTCAGCCCGGCCAGAAGGTCATCGACCGTGTCGAAGGCGATCGCGCCGTCGAGCGGGTTCGAGTAGGTACGCGACCAGATGATCAGTCCGCCGCGAATCCGGGCGATCATGACGATGTCGAAGGCGAACTGCTTCCCGGTGGCGAGGACCCGCCCGTGCAGCCGGTACTCGGCGACGACGACCTCCGGGTCGCTCGTCTCGTGGATGCGGACGTTGTCCACGGAATCGAACTCCTGCAGTCCGGCGCCTGCTTGGAGATGGGCCCGGAACGCCTCCCGCCCCGCCTCCTGCTGGGGCGCGCCCGGCGGCAGGAACGGCATCTCGAAGACGGCGTCCTCGGAGAACACGTCGGCCATCTCCTCAGTCGGTCCCGTGGCTGTGAGGCGAAGGAGACGGTCGAGGACCTCGCGTGATGCGGCAGCGGGCATGGGACACTCCTCAGGAGAGTAAGCGGGGCGGTAACCCCGGTTACGACTATACGGGGCGCACGCCCCGCTTGTCTTCAGGAGCCGGAACCACCTCACACCGGAGGACGATTGAGCACCGAACGACCGCTGCGAGCCGACGCGCGGCGAAACAGGGAACGGATCCTGCAGGCGGCGCGACACGCCTTCGCCGCAGAGGGCATCGGCGTGCCACTGGATGAGATCGCCCGCCGGGCCGGGGTCGGCCCGGGCACGGTCCACCGCCACTTCCCAACCAAGGAGACGCTGTTCGAGGCAGTCGTCGTAGAGCACCTTGAGCAGCTGACGCGCGACGCGCGCGCCGCTCTGCAGGCCGACGAGGCCGGATCGGCGTTCTTCGCCTTCCTGATTCGGATGACCGGCGAGGCCGACGCCAAGCAGGACCTTGCCGATGCGATCGCCGGCGCAGGAGCCAACCTCGGCAGTGCGACCCTGCAGGTGGCCGCTGACCTGCGGGAGATCTTCGCGGCACTACTGGAACGGGCCCAGCGCGCCAACGTGGTGAGGGCCGACGTGGACGCCGCAGATGTGCAGGCGATCGTCCTGGCCGCGCTCACCGCTCAGCGCCAATGTGCCGACACGACCCGACCCGATCGTCTCGCGGCCCTCGTTTTCGACTGCCTGCGCCCCAACGACCCATTCGCACGCCGGCAGGGATAACCGTCAGGTTACAGGACGGCGGCAGACCGGGGTCTCCTCCGCGGCTTCAGGCCGCCTTGAGCAGAGTGCGTGATCAGGAACCGTGGCTTCTGATACGGACGCTGTACTCATTTTGAGGGCCGGAAACCAACGGCCAACACAGTAGGCTGAGTTGTCGATAGGTGATCAGTCAGCAGGCGACGAGCCGGCGCCCTGCTCAAGTACGCGGGAACGTCGGCTGAGCTGGCGGCTTCGAACGCTACGCTCGCGGCGCCCGTTGTCTGGGGCGCACTCTACGGTCGAGACATGGCCTCCCCAGATCACGCTCTTCATGAGCTCCGGGATTAGCAGTGTGCCCTCCCGCCAGGCACAGATGCTTGGCGGGAGGGCACACCGATGGTGATTGACCTGCCCAGCCTCCGAGGCGGTGCAGATCCAGCTCTACGGGCGGGCCCCCGTGCCGTCCGTACAGCTGCATGCGGTGTGGCTGAACGTGCCCGACAGGCGGGCAGAGGTGAACAGCACCGTGACCGAGGTGCTGGCTGTTCGGCTCGGCTGTGGGCTGACGCGTGTGCCGGGAGGCTTCATCGGCGGCCCGTCACCAGACGATCGAGCCGGTGTGCAGTCCGGTCTCGTCCCGTGTCGCCGATTCGTCCCCGCTGACGCCTGCTTCGGCCTGGTCTGCGGCATCCGACAGCGCGCGATACACCACGTCCCAGCCGGGTGCCCCGGGTGGAGAGTCCTCGACGAGCCGCTCTCCCTCCCGCAAGTAGGCCAGCATCCTCTCGTGAGGAGAGGAGCGCTTCTCGTGCTCCATTTGCATCCCCTTTTCCGTGTCCCGTTTCTTCGTCTGTGGGAAGCAGCTCGCTCCCTTCGTGTCGGGAGCGGTAGGTCCCGAGTCGGGACCACGGGTTTCGCCTCTCGCGACCACCGTGGCCCCGAGAGGCGAGCTACTGCTCTGTGTGCGGTTCGGATATGCGCTTGGCCTTGGTCTCTGCCTTCTCCAAATCCCTGGACACGGTCGCGGATGAGACCTTCAGCAACGCTGCGATCTCGATGCCCTTCAGGCCCCAGACGTGGGTCAGTTCCCAGACCGTCGCCTGCCTCTCGTCACGGATCGCGGCCTTCACCGCAGCCAGCAGTTCCAGGTATTCCAAGCCCGCGGTGATGTCGTAGGGAGCTGTGGTGTCCGGCCACGGCCTGCCGCCCTCCGGGAGCTCGTCCGAGGGCCGTTCCAGCTGTGCCCGCATCCGTCCCAGTTCCGAGAGGAACTTGTTGCGGGCCACGACGGTGGCGTACACGATGACCGGCTTCCTGAACACGGTGCCCCTGCGGAATTCCTGGATCACCGCGAGACAGGCTTCTTGGGTGACGTCGTGGGCCAGGTGGTAGTCACGCGTCATCCGCATCACCACCGTCAGAAGCCGCGGATGGACCTCTTTCAGTACCTCGCTCAGCTCCGCCTCCTGTTCACGGGACAGCCGGTCTCGTGGCCGCGCGGGACCCGCTCCTCCTGAGTTGGTTGCCATGGGCCGTCCTTCCACCGGACTCAGGCGGGGATGGACCCCGCAGAGGTTGGTTGGTAGTAGGACGCGCAAGGGGCCAACTTCTTTCATCCGCCGCGACGCTGGCGGCGCAAAATTTCCCGCTACAAGGCTGTCCTGACGGGCATGGACACTCGAACCGCGCTTGCGCTGGCGCTCGGCGCGCTGGCCGTCTACGCCGCATACCGCAATCCCGAACTCGGCACTGCCATCGGCATCGGCGTCATCGTCGTGACCCTGCTCTTGGCGTTCTTGAGGTAGAGCGGACGGGCCCGCCCAAGGTCCGCTTTGCTGAGATGGCGTGGACGTCCGTTGCTGATGACAGATGGGTGCAGGCGGCGCGGGATCTAGGTGGCGTGGAAGCCCTTCTCGGTGAACAGGGCCCAGGCGCTTGCCGCTCACCCGGAGCTGGAACTGGCCCCGGCCGAGCGCGAGTCGGGCCTGCACCTGGACCGCTTTGCAGAGACGATCGCGGAGGTCGCCGGCGAGTACGCCCCGCACAAGCCGTCGACGTACCTGTACCAACAGGCGTCCCTGTACACGACCTTCTACTCGGAGTGCCCGGTCCTGAAGGCGGAAACCCCGGCCCAGGTCGAGAACCGCCTGTTCCTGTGCGACCTCACGGCCCGCAGCCTGCGCCAGGGCATGGCCCTGCTGGGCATCAGACGCCCGAGCACCTCCGACCGATCCCTGGTCAAGGCCTGATCAAACCTTGATCAGGCCTTGCGGCCCGTCGCCGCGTAGATGTTGATGTCCGCATCCGTGACGTCGTTGATGTCATGGAAGCGGATCATCTCGATCGCGTCGAAGGTGGCGAGGTGGGCGGGGTCGGCCTGTTCGGGGGAGGGGGCCGCGCCGTCGGGGCGCCAGCGGTGGACCGGGACGACACCCGGCTCCTCCAGTACGAGCCCGGCCTCCGTGAAGAACCGCTCGACGTCCCGATTCGAGCGCAGGACGAAGGTGAAACCGCGCTCGGTGTACGTCCGTCGCACCGCGCGGATGGCCTCGGGGTTGACGTCCTCGGTGAGATGGCTGAGGACGAGCCGGCTGCCCGACGGCAACGCGTCCACCAGCTCACGCACGGCCCGGTAGGCCTCCTCGTCCTCGACGAAGTGCAGGACGGCCGCAAGCACGAGCGCGACCGGCTGGTCGAAGTCAAGGGTCTTGGCCGCCTGTTCGAGGATCCGAGCAGGCTGCTTTAGGTCCGCGTCGATGTAGTCCGTACGGCCCTCGGACCCGCTGGTGAGCAGGGTGTACACCTGGGCCAGGACCACCGGGTCGTTGTCGACGTACACGACCCGCGAGTTCGGGCTGATCCGCTGGGCGATCTGATGGACGTTCTCCTGCGTCGGCAGCCCGGTGCCGATGTCCAGGAACTGCCGGATGCCGTCCTGCGCCGTCAGCGTGGTCACCGCCCGGCGTATGAAGTCCCGGTTGTGCCGGATGTCGAGGTAACCCCGCGGGTTGGCGGCGAGCGCCGCGGCGGCCGCGGCCCGGTCGACCGGGTAGTTGTCCGTGCCCCCGAGAAACAGGTCGTAGACGCGCGCCGGGTGCGCCTTGGTGATGTCGACCCGCCATCTCAGCACGGCGGCGTCCTGGCCCAAAGCATCACCGAACATAAAGCTTCTCCCCGGAGATTCGCGTTATTCAAGGGCAAACAACCTAGTCCCCAGGGGGAGTTGATCGGGGGCTGATCGACAAGACCTTCACGTACGGAGGCCACGCCACTCGCACCACACGACTCTCCCCAGAGACTCTCCGGACGGCTCCTGATGTACTCGCCATCCCGTGACGACGCCGACTTTCGGCGCATGACCGCCGTGCACACGCACGCCGCCGGCAAACTCGGCGCCTCCGTCCATGGCCCGCAGGCCTGGGGCTGGCACGGCCGTACCCTCGGCCACCGCGCCGCGCACCCCGTGCACGGCGCGTGCCGGCTGCGCCTGGCATCCGTCCCTGCCGGGCGGCCGGGCGGGAAACTCTGGGAAGGCACCGAGCGGGCCGCCGCCGCGTTCCCGGCGTCCGCAAACCAGCCCTCCACGCCCTGCACGACCGGACCGGCGACGGATACGCCTACCGCGCCGAGCTGTCCGCGTTCGTCGACGAGCCGCTGCTGTCCCCGCACCCCGTCCTGCGCGACGAACTCGACCTGCCCGGCCCCTGGTTCGAGACGATCCGTACGAACCTGTCGGCGATCGCGGCCACCCCCACCGACCGCACCGCCATGCGCCAGGAGTGGATCTCGCGCGCCGTCCCCGAGTACACCGGCCACCCGGCACCCCAGATCACACAATGGGCCTGCGCGCACGGCGACTTCCACGCCGCCAACCTCACCACCAGGCCCCACGATCCTCGACTGGGAAGGCTGGGGCATTGCTCCCCGGGGATACGACTACCAGATGCCGACCATGACAAAGGAGGAGACCGCCAGCTACATCAAGCATCACCTGACGATCGCCGGCCGCTCGGACCCGCTGTTTCCGACGACGCCGTCGGCCTGATCCACCTCACCAGCCGCGGCCTGCCCCGCTCGGTCAACAACATCGCCCTGCAGTCCCTCATCGCCGCGTTCGCCGACGAGAAGAGCATCGTCGACGAGCCCTCCACCCGCCTCGCCATCACCGAGACGCACGCGACAGAGTGACGACGAAAGCGACACCGTGACCGCGAAGACCCCGGCGGCGTGGCGGCCGCCGGGGTCGCTTCACACCACTCCGTCGACAACCAGCACGTCGCCTTCATGCACATATTCAGCGTCGCTCAACACTATGAGGCCACCGTCCAGCTCACCTTGATACGACAGGCGCTGTGATCACATCTCGAACACGCCTTAGGTACGGGGAGTCCGGTGCCCGACCAAAGCGCCTGTGTCCGAGCCCCGCATGACAAGTTGAACAGGGCTTCGAAGCAGGTCATGTGTACGGCGCAGGCTCCTCGCCTCGTCGGCATGCTGTTGAACGGGCGCCAGGGTGGCCGCGGCTGCCCCTCAGCTCCGCCAGGTCCTGAGTGCCAGTTCCGTCGCCTGCTGTACCCGTTCCCGCAGCCGATCGGCGTCGAGGGCGACGGTTGCCGCATCCTCGTCGTCCATGAGCGCGTCGAGCGCGCCGTTCACCGCGCCTGTCAGCGCCCCGGTCAGAGCCGCCGCGCCCACCCGGTCCAGTTCGTCGGGGAAGGCAGCCTGCAGGGCCCGCGCGATCTCCTGCTGTGCTGACATTTGGATTTGCAGTGCTTTGCCCCGCACTGCCGGCACGGTGCGAAAAAGCCTCATCCGCACGGCCGCCATCGGGCTGACCATGTCGGCATCGGTTTCGGCGACGGTCTCCAGCGCCCGCACCAGCACGTCCACGGGCCCCTCGGCCGGATCGCGGTTGGCGATCGCCTCGATGGTGGTCCGCGCCCGCGCGTCGCTGTCGGGGAAGAGGATGTCTTCCTTGCTCGCGAAGTAGCCGAAGAAGGTCCGGGTGCCGATCTCTGCCGCCGCCGCGATCTCCGCGACGGTCGTCTCGTCGTACCCCTTGCGCTCGAACATCTCCGCCGCTGCGTCGACCAGCGCCTGACGGGTGCGTTCCCGCTTCCTCTCACGCAGGGAAGGCGCCGGGGCGCCGTGCTCTCGTATGACCATGCCCCGAGAGTACTGCATTGACGGCCAACATGCACTCAATGCAAACTCGCATTCAGTGCAGATATTAGCCGAGTGTGCCAGGGAGACCACGATGAACACCCACGACAAGACCGTCCTCGTCACCGGCTCCACCGGGAACCAGGGCGGCGCCACCGCCCCCCACCTGCTCGCCGCCGGCTGGCGGGTCCGCGCCCTGGTCCGTGACGAGACCGCCCCGGCCGCCGCCGCTCTCGCCGCTGCGGGCGCCGAGGTCGTCCGCGGCGACCTGGACGACCGTGCCTCCCTCGACGCGGCTATACGCGGCGTCTACGGCGTCTACAGCGTTCAGTCCGCCAACGCCAACGAGATCCCCCAGGGCAAGAACGTCGCGGATGCCGCCAAGGCCGCGGGCGTGCAACACCTGGTGTATTCGTCGGTCGGCGGCATGCAGAGCCAGAACCGCTTCTACATGGAGCGCGGCTGGGGTCCCATCGACAAGTGGCAGATCGAGCAGCACATCCACGACCTGGGCGTGCCCGCGACGATCCTGCGCCCCGCCGGGTTCATGGAGGACTTCACCAGCCCGGCGAGGTTTTTCCAGAACGGCGTCCTCACCGTGCCCTGGCACGACGACCTGGTCATGCAGCTGATCGCCATCGATGACATCGGCGCGCTCGCCGCGCTGGTCTTCGCGAAGGCGGACACCTACCTGGGCCACGCTATGGAGATCACCGGCGACCGGCTGACCGCCCCGCAGATCGCCGCCGCGCTGAGCACGGCGGCCGGCCGGCCGATCCCGCACACACAGGTGCCGCTCGACATCCTCTGGGAGCATGACCCCGAGGTCGCGAAGGTGTTCACCTGGGCGAACGAGACCTACTACGACTCCGACCCCGAGCCCCTGCGCAAGACCCACCCTGGCCTCATGGACTTCGGCACCTGGCTGGAGCGGTCGGGCCGGACGCGGCTGATGGCGCGGCTGGACGCCCTGCAGAAGCGGTCGGGCGCGGCCGCGCACATGACCGGCGCAATCGAGGGCCGGTAACCGGCTCAACACAGCGCATCCGGGCGTCTCTGGCCCTCTACGCAGAAGCCGCCGACCGCTCCACGCGTGCCGTCTGCACCATGGGGGACTTCCGGCGGCCAACTTTGCGGCAATGCCTTTCACGGGAGCGATCCCGATCGCGGGTCGGCCAGCCCACCCCCGGGCTACGGCACCTGGGAGGCGCGGAAGGCGCGGGCCTTGCGGTGCGCTCCTCGAGGCGGAGTTGATCGGTACAGCGTGCCGAACGTCGGCTTCCAGTTCTTCTACCGTGCGGCCCCAGCCGCCGTCCCACTCGTCGTCCGGGCCGTAGAGGTGGCCTCGCGGGAGTGCGAGGACCTCGGGGTCGTCTCGGCAGCGGTGAGCGCGTCAAGAGCATCGTCGGCGGAGGCAATCAGGCGACCGAGGGGTACGCCGACCCGGACCGGCGCTACCGGCTCATAAGGAGGTTTTCAGGCGGCGCCAGCAGATGATGCTGCAACCGAGGGTGAGGAAGGCTTAGTGGAGGTCGTCGCGGATCTCCCAGCGGGTGCGCAGGCGGCGGAACCAGTGCAGGAGTGCGAAGGCGGCCTCGACGACCCAGCGGTGGACACCCAGGCCGGAGCCGTGCTCGTTCCCGCGGCGGGCGATGACCGGGCGGATGCCCAGGTCGCGTAGGTCACGGCGGTAGGTGTCGTATTCGTAGCCCCGGTCGGCGTACAGCACGTCGGGGCGTCGGCGGGGACGCCCGCGCCTGCCTCTGGCCGCCGGAACGGCGTGGACCAGGGGTATGAGCTGGGTGACGTCGTGGCGGTTTCCGCTGGTCAGCGTGGCGGCGAGCGGGATGCCGTGGGCTTCCACGATCACGTGGTGCTTGCTGCCCGTCCGGCCCCGGTCCACCGGGGACGGCCCGCTCTTCGCCCCGCCCTTCATCGCCCGCAGCTGCGAGCCGTCAACCGCGGCCCGGGAGAAGTCCAGCTGCCCGGCCTTCCGTAACTCGGCGAGTAGCGGCTCGTGCAGGGCCTGCCATACCCCCGGCCTGGTGCCAGTCCCGCAACCTGCGCCAGCACGTGCTCCCCGAGCCGTCATCGACCTCCCACGGCCTCCGCTGCCCCACGCCTCCCGATCCATCGAAGGTAGGTGCAACAGTGACTGATGACCTGTCATTCCAAGGAAACAGTCACTCATTTTGCTAGGAGTCCTTAGTCGGCACCACGGCGACGACGGCAGCCTGATGACGGTTTCGCCGCCAGGGTCAGATGTATGCCGGCGTGTCTCCGAACGGGATCCACCACGTCCAGCGGTGGCCACCGAGCTGCGCAGACGAACATGAATGTGACGTGATGAAAATAACCATTCAGCCCTATGGGCTGTTGCATGGCGACATTCCGAACCTAGCCTGTGGCGACTCTTTAACGCACCGCTAACACCGTGAGGCCGCACTATGGCATCTGTCGACCAGCTCGCCCCACCAAGCACGAGCCAGCACCACAGCTCCCTCCGACGGAACGTCGGACTGATCGGACTGCTCTGGGCGTCCGCCGGCTCGATCATCGGATCCGGCTGGCTGTATGGCGCGAAGAACGCCGTCGTCGCCGCTGGCCCGGCGGCTCTGATCTCCTGGGGCATCGGCGCGGTCGCGATCGTGCTGCTGGCGTTTGTTCATGCCGAGCTGGGTGGAATGTTCCCCGTCGCCGGCGGTACCGCCCGTTACCCGCACTACGCCTTCGGCGGCCTGGCGGGCATGTCCTTTGGCTGGTTCGCCTGGCTGCAGGCGGCAACCGTGGCGCCGATCGAGGTCGAGGCCATGATCGGCTACGCCGGTCACTGGCACTTCGCCCAGAGCTTCCTCAACGACAACGGCACCCTGACGACGAGCGGCTTCATCGTCGCGGTGGCCCTCATGGGCGTCTTCGTCGCCGTGAACTTCCTCGGTGTCACGGTGCTGGCCCGGACCAACAGCGCTGCCACCTGGCTGAAGATCTTCGTGCCGCTGCTCGCCATCTTCACCCTCGCTGCGACCCACTTCCACAGCAGCAACTTCACCTCGCACGGCTTCGCGCCGTTCGGCTCCAAGGGCGTGCTCGCCGCGATCAGCACCAGCGGCATCGTCTTCGCCCTCCTCGGTTTCGAGCAGGCGATCCAGCTGGCGGGCGAGAGCCGCAACCCCAAGCGCGACATCCCTCGCGCGGTGCTCGGCTCAGTGGCCATCGGCACGCTGATCTACGTCCTGCTGCAGGTCGTCTTCATCGGCGCGCTGCCTGGCAGCAGCTTCGCCAAGGGCTGGGACAAGCTCGACTTCGTCGGTATCAGTGGCCCCTTCGCGGGTCTGGCCACCCTTGTCGGTCTGGGCTGGCTGACCGTGGTGCTGTACTTCGACGCCATCGTCTCCCCGGGCGGCACCGGTCTGATCTACACGACCTCCACCTCCCGTATCTCCTACGGTCTGAGCAAGAACGGCTACGCGCCGCGCGCCTTCGAGCGCACGGACTCACGCGGGGTCCCGGTGTACGGCCTGATCATGTCCTTCGTCACCGGCGTGGTCTGCTTCCTGCCGTTTCCGAGCTGGCAGCAGCTGGTCGGCTTCATCACCTCGGCCAGCGTGCTGATGTACGCGGGCGCTCCGCTGGCCTTCGGCGCGCTGCGCCGGCGCCTGCCGAACCGTGAGCGCAGCTACCGGCTGCCGTTCGGCGGTGTGCTCTCCCCACTGGCGTTCATCGTTGCGAGCCTGATCATCTACTGGAGCGGCTGGCAGACCCTGGAGAAGCTGGGCGAAGCGATCGTCCTGGGCTACATCCTGCTCGGCGGCTACGCCCTCTACGCGTCCAAGAAGGGCCTGCCGAACGCTCCGCGGATCAGTTGGAAGTCCGCCCAGTGGCTGCCGGTCTACCTGCTCGGCATCGGTGTGATTTCCTGGCAGGGCACCTTCGGTAACGGCCAGGGCAACCTGCCGATGTGGACGGACATCGCCGTCGTGGCCGCGTTCTCCCTGGCGATCTACCACTGGGCGATCCGCGTGGCCCTGCCGACCGACGCGATCGAGCAGAACATCGAGGACGTCGAGGTCGTCGACGCGGGCGGTCACTGACCCGTCCGCACTCCCTGGTACCGGGGCGGCCCCGAAGCGGCCGGTTCCAGGGTGGCGCAAGCACACTGTCCCGGCTGTGAACGCGAACTCGCCCGGCTCGACGAGAAGGGCCACCCGCAGACGGGCGTCCGCTGGACCCCCGTGCCGACTACGAGGCGTTCAAGGAACTCCTGAGGGCAGCGGGGATCGATGACCGGCGCCTGTACGACGGGAGCCGTCACACCGCCGACACGATCCTGAACGAGCTGGGTGTGGACATGCCCACCATCATGAAGATCCTGCGACACTCTGGCGGCCGAGCCGAGGGTGGTCGCCCACCTTCTATCGCCGCGGCCCTCGTCGCTCCCTTGGCCGACGCCTTGCGCTGGAACCAGTCGGAACCGCGGGCCGCCGCGGGAGTTTCACCCGTGGCGGCGTAGGCGCGGGCGTCGGTGATGTGGAGGAGGGCTTCGGTCTGGCCGTCGACGTGGCCGAGGCCGCGGGGGAGCGCGCCTTCGACGAGGTCGACGCAGTGGTGTGTGACAGCACGGGCCGGGGCGGCCGGAAGACGGCGGTCGGACGGCCCGTGGTCCTGCCGCCCGGAGTGCTGTCCGGGGTCTTCCCGGCCGGTCGGCCGAGGTACCGGTCCGGTGTGGCGCCGGTCCGGTGTGATGCGCAGCTGTTGTCCGCGGCTTCGTCTCTCGTGTGGTCAGGACTGCTCGCGGCAGTCCTCTTCGGTGCACTCGAGAGTGACGAGGGTCTGGTCTACCTGCTGGCTGGTCAGAGGAGGTTCGGGCAGTTCGTGGGCGCCCTCGGTGCGGAAGGCGTCGAGCATCAGGTGGAGGTGGCGGCGCCAGGCTTGGGGGGCGATGGTGCGTGTGGCCTGGATGATCCCGGCCTGGGACCAGATCACGAAGGCGATGTCCTGCGCGGTGACGTCGCCGCGCAGGACGCCCTGTTCCTGGGCGTTGCGCATGATCTGGATGCAGAGTTCCTTGGCGCGTTCGTACATCTCGCGGCCGGCCACGTGAAGGGGCAGCCGTGCCGAGACCAGGTCGTTGAAGGCGCGGTCGCAGGCCTGCAGCTGGCAGAGTTTCTCCAGGTAGCGGCAGAACCCCTCCCAGGCGTCGTCCATGGCCGCGGCTTCTTCCGCGGCGGTGAGCAGTTCCGTGTACTTCGCGTTGAAGAGTGTTTCGACCAGGTCGAGCCGGGTGGGGAAGTGGCGGTAGAGCGTGCCGATAGCGACGCCGGCCTCGCGGGCGACGCCCTCCAGGGACGCCCCGAGGCCCTGCTCGGAGAAGGCCGTGCGGGCGGCGGCCACGATCGCGTCCCTGTTGCGCTGTGCGTCACGGCGCAGGGGTTTCGTCGGTGTCTCCCTCGCGGACGGGGCGTGGTGGTGGCTCATGGCTCGAGCGTAACATGAGGCCCCCCTCGAATTCGTTTGTTGTCATGTTTCCGATCGCAATCTCGCCCTTCTGACGTGCTGTGATGAGCCTCACCGCAAATATGAGGCACCCCTCGGGTACGGTGGCAGAGCCGAACGTGAGGCGCCCCTCCGGATGACCTTGCGGCAAGCCGACTGACCCGGGATTTCCGGATCTCGGTTCACATAGAAGCGGCGGCCGCCAGCTCGGCGGAACCGCGGCAGTCTCGCAAGGGAAATGACCATGAACAGCATGACCAAGCGCGTCTCGATCGCACTCGCCTCCACGGCACTGGCCGGCGGAGCCCTTCTCGGAGCCGGCGGCTCGGCGTCGGCAGCCACGACTTCGGTGCCCGTGCAGCACACGCAGTACGTGTCCGCCACCTCCGCGACCAGCAGCGAGCAAGTCGGCCGCCACACGGACGACGACCGCCGCGACGACCACCGTGGGCAGGACACTGTGCGCTACGTACGGGCTGCGGACCATGAGGGCGAAGCCGCTTCGGGGCGCGGCGTCAGCGCCGCCCGCTGGTACGAGGACCAGGTCGACGAAGCGGCCTCGTGGCACGGCGTCAGCGCCGCCCGCTGGCACGAGGACCAGGTCGTGTGGTCCCTGAACCACAGCTGACGCGGCCCGAGCCGCCCCACTCCGGAACGCCGGCGCCTGCCCACACAGCAACACGGCCGCACCCCCGGCCGACCAGGATCCCGGATCGCGCGCCCCACGGCGGTCCGCACCCCGCATTGAGACGAACGCCGCACGCAAGGCGAAGGCACTCTGGCCCTCAGCGCCCGCCACGCCGACCACGGCCAGGCCCGCACCGACATATGAACCTCGTCGACCGCTTCCCTTGCCGACCGCTTCCCCACACGCCGTGACACCCCGCCGGACCGGGCAGGTCCTCTCCACGCCGGGACAGTCACCCGACGCGAACGCCTGGAACACCACCCCAGGGCGATCGACCGGCCGGGGGGCCGGATCCGGGACCGCAGTGGTCACAGAAGTGCCCGATCAGTCTGCCGACGACGTGCAACCGTACTCATGGCCAGCAGTTCCTTGCTCCGGTTGCAGCGAGCCGGGGGAGCCCCGGACGCCGAAGCGGTCAGCAGGACTGCTCGCGCGGCTGGCCGGATCGTTCGCGGTGATCGGCTCGCCGTCGCGCGGTGCCGACGGACTTCGGGCGCCTCGAAGCGCGGACGCGCCACGCGCCCGCGGTGACCGAACCGGTCCCGTCGGTCTTGCCGCGGACCACACACCGGGGTCGCCTTCAGCAGGAGCCCGCGCCGTGGCGCGTGTGGGCCGGTAGTCCTCCGCCCCGGGAAATTCGGATCAGTACGCGGACACGCAGCAGCGAATGGCTGCCCCGCTACCGGGGCCTCTGTACGGAGAACTCGTTGCCGTCGGGGTCGAGCATCAGCACGCGGACGCCGTCGCCCTCGCCGATGTCGGTGCGCGTCGCACCAAGCGAGATCAGGCGGTCGACCTCCGCCTCCCCGTCGGCGTCGGCGGGAAGCGCCAGCTCCAAGAACAGCCTGTTCGTGCCCGTCTTCGGCGCCACCGGAGGACCACCCCAGGTGATCTTCGTACCGCCGTTCGGCGATTGGATCGCGGTCTCCTGGTCCTGGTCCCAGACCAGCGGCCACCGCAGCGCCTCACTCCAGAAGTAACCGACCTCCCGCGTACCGTCGCAGGCCAGCGCTCCGATGAAACCGGTGTCGGCGAGGAACTTGTTGCCCGCCTCGATCACGCAGAACTCGTTGCCGTCCGGATCGGCGAGCACCACATGTCCTTCTTCCGGGAGTTGGCCCACGTCGATGTGTGTCCCGCCGAGTTCCAGTGCCCTGGCCACCGTCTGCTGCTGATCCTCCGGGGAGGTGCTCGTCAGGTCGAAGTGTGCCCGGTTCTGGCCGATCTTCGGCTCCTGGCTCGGCAGGAAACGGATGCAGAACCCGCCGGTATCAGGGGGCAGGATCGCGACGTCGTCGTCCGGACCGTCGGCCAACTCCCAGCCCAGGACCCGGGACCAGGAGCGCGCCAGGCCCGACGGCCGGGTCGCGTTGAAGCAGATCGCGAACAGTTGACTGGTCATACCCCGTGTATCTCCGATCCATCGACAGTCGACACGGCGCCTCGCCCTCCGCGCGGGCGCAGCCTAGGGGCGGCCGTGCGGCACCCGCATCCGAGTTTCCGGCGCGAGCACGGCGGCGCGGGCGGTCAGGTCCAGGTCGAGGCGGGCAGGGGCGCAGTGTTCTGAGGGGCCGGCATCCGTGGTCAACTGGTCCTGCTGAACACGTCACAGGCCGCAGCGCGTTGCTTTCGCGATGCAGCACCCGCCGTCCTTTATGCCTGGCAGCGACTGGGAGTACTCGAACACCAACTACGTCCTCATCGGGATGGTGATCAAGGCGGTCACGGACCATTCCTGGGAGCACGAGGCTCGAGCCAGGATTCTGCGTCCGTTACGCCTCACACACTGTCGCACCCGGCAACTGGCCGTTCCTGCCGGGTCCCCATGCCCGTGATGACCAGCAGTTCGAGCCGGGCGACGACATCCCATCCCGGCTGGCTCAGCACGGCGGTGCGGGTGGTGCTGCACCCCGCGTACAGCTGTCCGTTCTTCCGCTTGACCGCGCAGGGGTAGGTCTTTCCCGGCTTGTAGGCGAAGGCCCCATGGGCCGTTGCGGCCGTGTCCTTTCCGCTGTTCCCGTGGTCGCTCCAAAGCGTCCCAACCAGCAGGCCGACGACCGGTGCGCCGAGCAGCGCAGCCGTGAGGACACCGATCTGCGCTGCCCGGCGTGCGCCGCTCTGTGTCGGGGTGTCAGCCGCTTCGGTCGCTCCGTCTTCCGTGCGCCACGCCTCTTCAGCAGGCTCATGGAGCACCAGGAGCCCGTGTCGTTTCTACGCCGTTTACCCGCGCCAGTTCTTCCACGGCCTGTCGCGGCGCCAGTGCCTTTCCGTTGAGGTAGCGCTCCCAGGAGGAGCGGCTGTAGCCGGTCTTGACGCCATCGACGACAGGCTCAATCCGCTGCGGTCTTGCAGCCGCCGCAGTTGGACGACCAGCTGTTGCACCCGGTCGTCAAGAGAATCCGGTAACGCCTTCCAACGCGACACGTTCCACCCCATCCGCGTTCAGTTGTCGGAGGCTTCGCATACGCCTCCTGGGTGGTGTTATACGCCTCTGCAAGGTTCTCGGTTCTTGGAGCGCGCGCCGCCGTGCACACCTTTCGGACAGCCTTCTTGCCACCGCTCGGCCCGCGGGCGTCCCGGCGTCACGCCGTGTCCAGCGAAATCCCAGCAGGGCAGAGCATGGGACGTCCCACGAACACCTCAGTCTGCCGCGGTTGCTGTCGGGGGATCGGGAATGTCCAGCAAGCTCGGTGATGCAAGCCGGGCGGCGCGGTCCACCCCGCGCCGCTCCCACCACCCACGTAAGGGAAATGACATGCGCATCAAGTCCGTCAGCATGCGAGCCGGCCTGCTCGCTGCGACCGCTGCCCTCGGCGTGGGCTCCCTGCTCGCCCCGGCCGCCACGGCGGCCACCCCGCCCAGCATCATCAGCAAGGGAGACACCGGACACGGCGTCTGGTGCGTCCAGCACGCCGTAAACCTCTACTACGAGAGGCAATACAACAAGAAGAGCGGCCCGCTCGCCGAGGATGCGGTGTTCGGCACGAGCACCGCTGACTGGGTGGCCTGGTACCAGGGCCAGTACGGCCTCCACGCCGACAGCGTGGTGGGCAAGAGCACCGGCTTCTGGTTGATCCTCGACGACAGCTACTACGGCAACTACTGCAAGGCATAAGTGCCCCACGGGTCACACCCCTGAAGCGGCTGAACGTGCGGGAGCGGGACGGCGGCCTGTAGCCGTTGTCGCGCTGCTCCCCTCGGGTCACCGGCGAACCGGTCGGCGTCGGCCCGGGTCCGGGCGGCGCGGCCGTGGACCGCGTCCGCGGCCGCGGGCTCCAACGGATGCGGCCGGTTCCTGACTCATGACGGTCTCCTGCGCATCGTGGTCGTGGTCGTCGTGTACATCGAGGCTTGACCGCCTAGACGACGACGCGTGGGTACAGGGTGGCTGTGAAGGTCTAAACGGGAGTCGTTTCGCGGTGCCTTTGGGAGTCGTTTCGCGGGCCTCGCCGTGATCAATGTAGGCAGGTTTTGATGTCGCTAGAAGTTTCGGACACCGCCTCGCTGTCCGGCGCGCTGTCCTCGAAGTCCTGCCCAAGCTCGGCGTCCGGCCCAACGGCTCTCAGCGGACGCAGGACGGGCTATCAGGGGCGCAGGGTCCACGGCCATCGGCCCAACGACAGGTAGAGCCCCTCCGGCAGCTGAACCTGCCGGAGGGGCTCTCGCGCTGTGGGCTCGAGGTGCCTGTCAGCGGATAGGCCGCTACCGTCGAAAGTGGTGAGGTCGCGATTCAGGACACGTCACGCGACGCGCTCCCGCAACGGTGGGCCTGCAGCCGGGAGACGTGCGTCCCTCGCTTTCACGCGGCGACCTCGACGACAGCGCCGCATCGGTCTTCGAGCGGCACCATCCAGCCATCGCCGGACCGCACGCTTCGGCGTGAGGCCGCGGCCATCCCTTTCGTGCTGGGACAGCGCGAGAACGTGGAAGAAAGAGCAGAGCCATGCGAGCACATCGCGCCAAGCGCGCCTTCGCCTGCTTCGCGGCCGGCTTCCTGCTGGCCGGCGGCACCGCAATCGGAGTGGCGGGCACGGCCGCAGCAGCCGCCCCCGCCACGACGACCGCCTCGGTTCCCAAGGGCTGCTCGTGGCACAGCGGCTGGTACGACAGTTACCACCACTGGCACCAGGGCTATTGGGACTGCAACTCGAACCGGAACAACCGCTGACCTGCCCGCCGTCCGGGCGAGTGGCCGCTGGTACGACTCACCCCCCAGGCTCTGCCGGGCGTTCAGCGGTCACCAGGGCGTGCGCTGGCCTGTGCATCCAGTACAGGGTCAGCGGGAACACAGCGTGCAGACCTGCAGACACCCACGTATCGACGCTGGCCAGCGACTCAGAGGTGAGGACCCCGGCCACGTTGGCGGACACAGCGACGGGCACGGCGAACAGGACATCACGGCGTGACCGGACAGCTCGGACAAGGAACAGGTCAACGGCTACCGGAACGGCGTAGGACGGCCAGCAGGGTACTCCGTGCGTCGCTGCTAGGTGCTGTGACCGCATTGGTTCGCCGGGTTGCCCGGGCGTCGGTCGCTGGTCGCTGGTCGCCATGCACCGGACTGGATGGGAGGTCCGGCTGTCAGTCGGCGAGCGCGGCGTTGACGATCGCCTTGATGTACGGGAGGTCATTGCCGGTCCCCGTCGGGTTCAGGGAGTACACCACGCGGTGTCGGAGGTCGCGGGTGGCGAAGAACCCGTTGTCCCAGCCGGGGCGGGAACCGGTCTTGCCCCACGCGTACTTGCCACTTGGGAGCTGGTAGCGCAGGAGTCCGCCGATGCTGTAGCAGGCCGCCTGGCCAACGCAGTTCGTGTTGTCGGCGGCGCTCTTCACGTTCGGTACCTCGAATACCAGCTTCTGCTGGGTGGGTGGGAGCAGGCTGCCACGGAACAGTGCGGTGATGAAGCGGTCCAGGTCGGCGGCGGCGGGCAGGCTGGTGTGCCTCAGATGCAGCGGCCGGATGATCCTGCGCTGCAGTTCGCTGGTGAAGGAGTGGCCGGTGACCTTTTCGACGATCAGGCCGAGGACGAAGGAGTTGAGTCCGTTGTACTGCTGCTCGGAGCCGGGTGCGGGCGGCGCGTCGGTGGCTGCGACGAACGAGTCGCGCAGGAAGTCTTCGGGCGTCACAGATTTGAGCTGCCATCCGGGTCCGTCGGCCGGGCCAGGGGTCGAGGCGGGCTTGGGCAGGCCGCTCGTGTGGTCGAGGAGGTGGCGCACGGTGACGCGGTTGTACGCCTCGGGCAGCACTTGAGGGACGTACCTCCGCGCCGGTGTGTCCAGGCCGATCCGGTGCTCGGCGACGAGTTGGAGCACCACCGTGTTGGTGAACGCTTTGGTGACACTGCCGATCCGGACATAGGCGTCAGCGGTGACCGGGCCGGCGGTGGCGCCCACGCCGTCCCGTCTGATCAGCGCGCCTGCAACGACGTCGTCGGGCAGGTGGTCGAGGATGTCCTGGACGGTGGGGTTCGCGGACGCCGGGGCGCTGGAAGCAGGCGTTTGGCGGCGGTCGTGGGCAGGGCCGCGCTCGCCGGCGGTGAGAGCGGTGGCCAGGGCGAGGGTGGTGACGGCGAGGCGGATGCGCATCGACGTTTCTCCTCCACGGCGTTGACGGGACTTGTTGACAACGCCAACTCTGCTGCGTGCAGCCGCCGTCCCCCATCAGTGATCACCCTGATCACAACCTTGGACTGCCCCTGACAGATGCGACCTGGTGCTGCCACCCCATCAGTTCGCCGGGTTGGTCAGGCTTTCCTTGCGCTTGGAACGGTTCTGGTCGGAGCCGATCGCGGTCCCCCGGGTCGGAGGGGGGAGGGTCTGTGCACACCAGCACGGTGCCGGACAACCCGGCGCAGCGGCGCGTCGAGGAAGTCCTGGCGGAGCTGACGGGATCGGGCGTGGAGGTCGGGGTGCAGGTGGCGGCCTGGCGCGACGGCGAGTTGGTGGTCGACGCGTGGGCGGGGACGGCCGACGTCGCCGAGGGGCGGCCGATGGGGCCGGACACCTTGGTGCCGGCCTGGTCGACCGGCAAGGGCGTGGCGGCGGCCCTGGTCGCGATACTGGTGGACCAGGGGGTGCTGGCGTACGACGCGCCGGTGGCGCGGTACTGGCCGCGGTTCGGCGCGGCGGGGAAGGAGCGGATCACCCTGGGGCAGGTGCTCGGTCATATGGCCGGGTTGCCCCAGCTGCCGGCGGACGTGACCCCGGAGCGGCTGCTCGACCTGCCGGCCATGGCCGACTGGATCGCCGGGCAGCGGCCGAGGTGGGAGCCCGGTAGCGCGTTCGGTTACCACGCCTGGACCTACGGGGTGCTGCTGGCCGAGATCCTGCGCCGCGCTACCGGCCGGACCTGCGACCAGCTGCTGCGTGAAGAGCTGGCCGGTCCGCTGGGGATCGGTGACGAGCTGCTCTTCCATGTCCCTGAGCACCTGGCGTCGCGGGTGGCCACCTGTTACGACGGCGGCTGGGCGGCGCGGCTGGAGCGGATGCCGCCCGGGGCGCCGTTCTTCGACTGCGTTCCCCACGGGGTGCTGCCGGTGGCGGAGTTGGGCAACCGCGCCGATTTCCGGGCTACGGCACTGCCGGCCAACGGGATGATGACCGCGCGCGGGGCCGCCCGCATGTACGCGGTGCTGGCCTGCGGCGGTGAGCTGGAGGGGGTACGGCTGCTCTCGGCGGCGACCTTGAAGGAGGCGACCACGGGGTGGGCGAGCGGGGTGGACAGGATGATGGGCACCACCTGCACGATGGGCGGCGGATTCGTGATCGGGGACAGCGGAGCGAAGCCGGTGCGCCCGGCAGGCGGCTTCGGCCACAGCGGGTCGGGCGGCAGCACGGCCTTCGCCGACCCAGCGCATCGTTTCTCCTTCGCTCTGGTCAAGAACCGGATGACCCTGCCCGGCCTGGACGCGCGGCTGGCAAGCGAGATCCGTACGGCCCTCGGCATCGCGAGCGACTGAGTACCCGCGGGCAGCGGGAACCACGAGATCGTCGTGGTCTCTCCCATAGGCATGCGGACGAGGGGGCCGTCGGCTGGTCCGGAGCCACGCTGTACGAGCTGGCGACCGCACACCAGCGACCAGCTGCCGGGCCGGCTTCCGCGGGCTGCCTCAACAGGTCCCATCGGTTCCGCGTGCGTGCTCTCGCATCGGTCTCTCGTTCAGCAGGGAGCACCCCCAAGGCAAACCGGGCAAGGACCAGGCGCCCGGCATTCCCGCGCCGCGTCCACAGAACAACCCCTGGGACCAGCTCAACCAGCCAAGGACCACCTAGTAGCCCAACAGCCCCTGCAGCCTTTGGCGAAAGAGTGCCGACGGTCCCGTTTGCGGCTGCGGGGAGAGCAGTACCGCGCCGAGACGGGATGTTCCACCCCGACCGTCCAACTCGCCCCGTACTCAGGACAGTTCACTGTCCGGGCGGCCTGGACCGCCTCGGTCCTCGCCCTCGTGCGCCGCAGCCGGCGCCAGTGCCGCGAACGGCACGCCGATGAACAGGACACCGCCGTCGACTTCGCCGACGGCATCAGCGGATCACCGCACCCCCGGCACAACCGTGGCCCGGCATCACGGCCCTCCGCGACCACGACCAGCCGCAGCCGGGGAACACCGTCCCTGCCCGTGCTCGCCACCGTACGAAGCGAAAATGACCGCCGGAAGTCCCCCATACTGGTCAGGCGCGGTCCGTCAGCTCCTCCGCGAACACCTGCGACAGAGGTTGCGGTCCCACGTATTGCTGGCAGTTGCACTGGCCGGCCTCGAAACGCAGCGGCTTCTTGTTCTCGTCCCAGGCCGTCGGCACCTCGACACGTTCGTGGCACCGACCCTGCTTGTCGTGCTTGGCGAGATGGTGCGTGCATCCGCACACCGGCTCCGGCGGCTTGTGCGCCGCTTCGACGGCCAAACGTTCCTGCTTCGCCGCCTCCAACAACTGCAACTTCCGCTCATGCCGATTACGCAGCGCGGTGCGGACGTTGTCGGCTGCCCACGCGAAGCCGCCCGTCCAGAAGATGATAAGAACCCACCAGAACCAGTCCACCAACCGCCCCTTCCCCCGTGTCCTGCTGCGCGTCAGCATAGACGGCTTGGCTCATCCGAGGCGCTTCGCCTTGTCATGTAGGCCTCAGGCACGGCTTCTCAGTTTGACTCTGCCGGTGATCTTGGTGTTTCCCGGTGCGGCAGCATGATCGACGGGCACACTCGGGGCAGTTTCGAAGGCTGCTCCAGCAGTTGAGGTGCTCGTTGTCCGTTCGCTCCCGCTCCGGCGAGAAGGTTCCGTCCCTGACCGCGCAGGTCGCGCGGGCCAGCAATCCGGGCGGTACGACGGCAATGTGGGTGAGAGACCGGCTGAACGGCCTGTGGCGCGACGAGGACTTCGCCGACTGGTACCCGCGCGACGGGCGCCCGGGTCTCTCGCCGGCTCAGCTGGCCACCGTCTGCGTGTTGCAGTTCCTGTTCGACCTGGTCGGCCAGCGCGCTGTGGTGGACCACGTCTTGGCCGCCGTGCGCGACTTGACCCGGCTGGAGCTGGTCACCGAGGCGGTGCGGGCCGCGCTGGAAGAGGTCGCCGGCCCCGCCGCGCACCTGCTGGCCATGCGCGACATCACCGGCAGCACCGGCCTGCCCACCACGGCCTGACACAAGACCCGAAACCCGGCCCCACCACGCCCCAGCCGGACACGCACGCATCAACGTGACAGCACCCATGGGTGTCCGGGCGGTGACCAGCGTGTATTCGGGTCGTTGGAGCAGGATGGACAGCTGAGCGCAGCGGTGCCCCGGTCGTCATGGGCTGGGGCGCCGTGGTGTGCAGCTCGGCTTCCGCCTTCACCGGGCCTGGACGCTTCGGCGTCGTAAGGTCCGGTTCAGACGCAAGCGAGAAGGCAGTGGCGTGGTCGGACAGTCTGGTCTGTATATCGATGGGTTCCCGGGCAGGGGCCGCAGCAGCGGCCAGGCCGGGCAGGCAGCCGTGCTGGTGCTCGCGGCGGTACTGAGCGGTGCGGCGGTGCCCGCACAGGCTCAGTCGCCTGCCCGTGATGCCGCCGCTGCGGCGCCGGTGACGAAGGTGTACGCGACGCCGGGCACGTACCAGTTCACCGTCCCGCAGGGAGTCACTCAGCTGACGGCCACGGCGGTCGGTGCCGGCGGCAGCGGTGGCGGTGGAGGCGCTGGCGGCAACGGCGGCGGGGCTGTCGGGTGCGTCTTCCCGGTGAAGCCCGGACGGATCATCCACCTCGCCGTGGGGAACGGCTACCCCGGCGGCCGCGGTAGCGACAGTTGGGACCCCAAGGACTACGGCGGCTACCGCGGTTACAGCGGTACCCACGGCAACGATTCGTGGGTGTGGGACAAGGCCACGGACAACTCCATCAGGGCCTGGGGCGGCCTGGGCGCATGGTACGGACGCGGAGGAAGGGCGGCCAGCGGCGGCGGCGCGGGCGGCAAGGGCGGCCCGTTCAACGACAAGGCGGGTGGCGGGATGTGGGAAACGCTCGGCCCCAACTGCCGCAACAACGCGCAGGCCAAGGGCGGCGAGGCCGGAGAAGCCGGTCGGGACGGCCAGGACGGCAAGCACGACCGGGGACCCGGCGTCGGAGGTGACGGCGGACGCGGCGGAGCCGGCGGTGTGATGGAACCCTCCGTCTACCCTGCCCCGCTGCCGGGCATGGCGGCCTGCCCCGAGAACGCGCGCGGGGAGGGCGGCGACGGAGGCAGCGGAGGGGATGCGGGAAACTGGTACGCGAAGTACGCGGAACGCTACCCAAAGGCAGGGCAGGACGGTAAGGCTGGCCAGGACGGCTGCGTCGTACTGACCTACTGAGAACACGGGCTCACCCGGGCCGGTTGACCGGCCGCCCCGGGTGAGCCCAGCGAGCCGCCACCCACCCGACGGCACCTGCGTCGTGCCCGTCGACTCGCTGCCCGACGCCGCCGCCTACGCCGCCGCCCACGCCACCGTGGCCGCCCAGACCGTGGGCGTGTACCCGGCGCACCGCAAGGCCGAGCTGCGCGACCGGCTGGCCGGCGCGGGCGTCCAGCGCGTCGTGAAACTGGGCAGCGGCAGCATCGGCAATCCGCACGACGCGATGTATCCCCTGCACCGCTTCGTCAACTGGGTGGTCGACGACGATGCCTGACTCCATGCGGTCCCGTCTGCTCGGCCGGTCCGGCCTGCGCGTCAGCGAACTGTGCCTGGGGACGATGACGTTCGGCACCGAGTGGTGATTCGGGGCCGAGGAAGCGACCTGCCGGGAGATCTACGCCGCCTTCCGCGAGGCGGGCGGCACCTTCCTCGACACCGCCGACGTCTACAACGACGGGGCGAGCGAACGAATCGTCGGTCGACTCGTGGCGGCCGAACGCGACGCGGTCGTCCTCGGTACGAAGTTCACCCTGCCGACCGACAGGAACGACCCGAACCCGGGCGGCAGCCACCGCAAGAGCCTGCGCCGCAGCGTCGAGGAAAGCCTGCACCGACTGGCCACCGACCACCTCGACCTGCTGTGGGTGCACGCCTGGGACGAGTGCACCGCCGCCGAGGAGACCCTGCGGGCCCTCGACGACCTCATACGCTCCGGGAAGGTTCTGGCCGTCGGGGTGAGCAACACCCCTGCCTGAGTGATCGCCCGCTCCCAGGCCATCGCCGAACTCCGCGGCTGGAGTGCCTACTGCGGCCTGCAGATCGAGTACTCCCTCGCCGCGCGGTCGCCGGACCACGAACTCCTGCCCATGGCACGGGCGCTCGGACTCACCGTGACGTCCGCGCGGGTCGCCCTCGCCTGGGTGCTGGGCCAAGGGCTCCTGCCGGTGCTCGGCACCCGCACCCTCGCCCAGGTGCACGACAACCTCGGCGCACTCGCCGTACGGCTCGACGGCAAGCAGCTCGAACGGCTCGACGCCGCCACCCGGGTCCGCCGCGAGTACCCGTACGACTTCCTGTACGACCGCCGCGCCGCGCTCGCGCCACCGGAACCGGGGGATCGCGATCGCTGAACACCGATGGCGGTTATGGAACGCCGAGTTCGAACAGGGCGTACCCCGCGTATGAGCCGGAGGCGAGCGCGGCGATTCCGAGGACGGTGCACAGCACCGGCGTGCTGAGCCGCCGCATGGCGACGGCGCACGGGATGAACAGGGGGAAGGTCGGGAGAAGGTAGCGGGAGATGTTGCCGAAGATCTGCTGGCTTCCCAGAACGAGCGCGATCGTCAGGAGGGTGTGGACGACGAGGACCGCCGGCGGGCGGAGCCGGAGCAGCAGAGGCAGGACGATCAAGGCCAGCAGGACCGTGCCCACGCCGATGAGGTCTTCGTAGGGGTAGGCGAAGAGGTAGTCGAAGTGGCCCACCGGGAGGGACGTGAACACGTCGAGGGTGTGCTTGCCGTAGTCGAACGTGTGGGCCCAGGCGCCTTCCTGGAGCTTGAAGTATCCGCTGTAGTCGCCCATCCGGTATCCCACCCAGCCGAGGTAGCCGAACAGGCCGAGGGGAGCGATCGCCACGGCGACCAGCGGGCGCAGAAATTTGACCCGACGCCTCTTCCCGTCCGGGCCGGGGGCGTCTCCCCAGCGGTGGACCTCCCGCCGTTGCCGGTGTACGGCCAGCAGCGCCGCGACGGTGAGCGCCGCGATCAGCGCGGTGGCCGTCGGACGAGTGAGACCCGTGGCGCAGGTCAGGATGCCGGCGGTGATCCAGTGGTGGCGCATGACGGCGTAGCAGGCCCAGGCTGCGAGGGCGACGTAGAGGGACTCCGAGTAGCCCGACCACTCCATGCCGGATCCGGGCCACACGGCCCAGAGGCCGGCTGCGGCCAGCCCGGCCCGCCGTCCGCCGATCCGTGCGGTGACGGCGTGGATCGCCAGGGCGGCGACGAACGAGGCGGCCACCGAGACCAGCAGGCCGGCGCCGAACAGACCCAGGCCGGTGCAGGAGGAGACCAGCCGCATCAGGGCGGGGTACAGCGGGAAGAACGCCGCGGAGTTGCCCTCGATGGTGATCAGGCCGCCCGCCCCGGGCACCGGGACGAGCGCGGGGTGGTAGCCGTGCGCCGCGATCTGCTGGTACCACCAGCCGTCCCAGGTGGCCAGGACGTCCCAGGCGTGGGCGCCGCCGCCGAAGCGGGGGTCCTTCTTTCGGAAGTCCCCCGAGGAGCCCAGCAGGTACATGAAGACGCAGAAGCCGATGAGCTTCAGCGCACCGTACAGCGCGAGCACCGGACCGTGGTGCTCGGCCGCCTGGCACAGTCGCACCCACCGCTGGCGGGCGGTCGAGGTGAGGAAGGTGAGGGAGGGAGACGGGGCCGGGGGCACGCCGGTGTTGTACGGCGGTTCCGTCGCGGGCGAACGGCCTTCGGCGTGGACCCCGTTGCCCTCGTACGACGGAGCGTTCGCGAGGCTCGGGTCGTTCATCGGGGCTCGGCTCCTGTTCCGTTGGCGCGTGGGGCGGCGGTGAACACCCAGGCCCGCAGGAGCAGGAAGCGCAGCAGTGTCGCGACCAGGTTGGCGATGACGAGCACCGCGACTTCCGTGGGCCGCGCGGGCCCCGGTGCCCAGCGGTGCAGCGCGGCGAGCGAGCCGCTGGTGAGCGCCAGACCGAGGCCGAAGACCACCAGACCCTTGGCCTGCTGCCGCAGCGCTCCGCCCCGCCCGCGCAGCCCGAAGGTGAGCCGCCGGTTCGCGGCGGTGTTTGCGACGGCGCAGACCAGCAGCGCCCACGCGTTGGCGCCCTGCGGCCCCGTCACCGGGCGCAGGGCCGAGTAGAGGAGGACGTACCCGATCGTGCTCACCACGCCGACGGCGCCGAAGCGCAGCAACTGGGCGGCCAGTGGGCCCGGCGGATCACCTCCGGTGGCACGCCGCAGCCCCGCCGTCGGGAGCGTGCCACGGGCGAGCGCCCTGCCGATCCTGACGATGCCGCGCAGGTCGGCCATGGCCGTCGAGACCAGATCGACGCGGCTGTCGAGGTTGTCCACCCAGTCGACGGGCACCTCGTGGATGCGTAGCCCGGCCCGCTCGGCGATCACCAGCAGTTCGGTGTCGAAGAACCACTCCGAGTCCTCCACCAGGGGCAGCAGCCGCTCGGCGACGTCGCGCCGGACCGCCTTGAAGCCGCACTGCGCGTCGGAGAAGCCGACGGCGAGAGTGGAACGCAGCAGGACGTTGTAGCAACGGGAGATGATCTCCCGTTTGGGACCGCGTATCACCCGGGAGCCACGGGCCAGGCGGGTGCCGATGGCTATGTCGGAGTGGCCGGAGATCAGCGGGGCGACCAGCGGGAGCAGCGCGTTCAGTTCGGTGGACAGGTCCACGTCCAGGTAGGCCAGTACCGGGGCCCGCGAGCGCGACCAGGCGACGCGCAGGGCACGGCCACGCCCCTTCTCGGCCAGCCGTATCCACTCGGCCTCCGGCAGTTCGGTCGCCAGCCGGGCCGCGATCCGCGGGGTGTCGTCGGTGCTGGCGTTGTCGGCGACGGTGATGCGGAACGGGTACGGGAACGTCTCACGCAGATGCGCGTGCAGTCGCCGCACGCTCGGCTCCAGATCCGTCTCCTCGTTGAACACGGGGACGACCACGTCCAGTACGGGTTCCGGGTGGTCTGCCGGCAGCGGCAGGCGGAGCGGCAGTCGGTCCATGGGCAGTCCCGTCGCGAGGTTCATCGGGGCGGACCGTGCGGTCTTGGTCATGGTTCAATCCAGGTTTCTGTGCTGTAGCAGGGCATGCCGAAGGCGCTCACGGCGGAGGTGCGATCAGGGAGTAAGGCCGGGGCGGAGCAGGGATAAGCGGCGGTGCGGAAATTCAGTGGGGGAGCGGCCGGGACGGTCGGCCGTGCGCTCGGCGGCTACCCGGCGCCGGTCGCGCTGACGAACGACGAGGGCTCGACTGTCGTCGTCGGCGGGGACGACGACGTGATGCTTCCGCTCGGTGTGGCCGGGATGGTGGCCGGCGGACCGGAAGTCGCGGTCCCGGAGGGACCGGTGCCGACCGAGCTCGAACTCTCTGTCGCACTCTCTGTCGTGATCGGTGCCGTGGGCGTGGTGGGGACCGACCCGGTAGGGCTGGTGCTGGGGGGTCGGGTCGGAGACGGCGTGGTGGTCGGGGAGGAGGAGCCGGTCGCGGGCCGCGGCACGGGGGCCTGGGGCTGGTCGCGGTCCGGCGCGTGTGGCAGCAGGACCAGGCCTACGCCGAGCCCGGCGGCCACCAGTACGGAGCCCACGGCCTTCTGCGCCGCGCGGACCCGACGGCGGACGAGTACTCCCGTCCTGAGCCGGTCCTGCTGTGCGGGCTCAAAAGGGGTGTACTCCTGGGCGTCGCGCATCATCCGCGCCAACTCCCGCTCGAAGTGATCCATGCTTCCCTTCACCCCACCGGCTCGATGACATCGGCCAGGATCTGACGCAGTCGCGCCACACCGCGTGACGCGTGGGACCGGGCGGTGCCCAGCGGGCACCCCAGAACCTCCGCGACCTGTTTCTCGGGCAGGTCCTGGTAGTAACGCAGCACAACGGCGGCCCGCTGCCGGGGCGGCAGCTGGGCGAGGGCCGCTTCCAGCCGCGTCCGCTCCACCACGGCGGCGGACTCGTCCCCGGTCTGTGCCAGGTCGGGCAGCTGCTCCACGGGCCGCTCGCCCCACCACCGCCGGCGTGCGGAACGGGCGGCTGCGCGGGCCAGGACCTTGCGTACGTACGCCTCGGGCGCCTCGTCCGCGACCTTCGGCCAGACGAACCAGAGCTTGACCAGGGCTTCCTGGAGCAGGTCCTCGGCACGGTGCCGGTCACCTCCACAGAGCAGACGGGCGAGGTGGAACAACGCCGACCAACGGGCCGCAACGAACCCGTCGAAACTCTCGGCCTGAGCCTGTTCCATTCGCACCGTCCCCGCACTTGCCAGCTTCGTACACCTGGAGAAAGACGTTGGTGAGCACCTCGCTATGCACTTCCGGCGCGTGATGCGGGTCACGTCCGGCGAGGAGGCCGCGGGGCGGGCTGCCCCGGCTTCCCGGTGATCGGGCCAACAGGCCACGGATGCGGCACGGTTGCCCATCGCTCGGTTCGCGTGAGGTGCCAACGTGGCGGAGTGGGACGCGTACTTGATGGCGACCATCGGTGATCCGCGGTTCAGCCGAGCGAATCGGACCATGCCACAGGCTGGACAGGCCCATACCGAGTTGGGCCCGGCTGCGGACCGACGGTTACCTCACCTGCTCCACGAGGGAGTCAGACCAACCGCCTCAGCCAGGAGTCGATCGCCGCATAGTCGTGATCAGTCAGACCACGGCGGGGGTCGACCCGGTGGAGCAGGGCGTTCGCTGGATGGTGAGCGGCGACCCAGGCCCGATCGGCGTCGGTGATCTCGTCGTCGACCCAGACGAACGGGCGCCCCGCCGCCCATTCGACAAGGGTGCGGGTCTTCCAGTGCAGTCCGTTCCGCTCGTCCTGATCATCGATGTCGGACGGTTCCGGCCAGACCACCACAGGCAGCTGCGGCAGACCGATGCGCGGGGCGATGCACTCGTTCGCGTCAGCCATCCATGTCGTGGCCCAGACCACCTCGCACGGGAGCGCCGCCAGCCGAGGCCCGTGCTCGGGATCGAGCCGGGCCAAGAGCGGATTCGCATCGGCATCGAGCGGTTCGAGGCAGCTGGCATGGACTGGATACTGCTCGGGCGCCGCACCGAACGGGATGAGCGGTCCGTCGACATCGAGAAACAGCAGCGGACGCTGCGGAGAGCCAGTCACGCCGGCACGATAGCGGCGGATCGCAACGGGGACCGGACCGTCTCGATCACGTCAGCCCTGCGGCCGACCTCCGAACAGGCCTGTGGGCCGTCGTCGCGACCGTCTGGCCGACAAGAATGTGTCGATCACCGGCTCGGGGGCTCGGAAGACAAGGATCCTGGCTCCGCAGACGTTGGTCGCCGGTGAGGACGGCGGTACCTCGATCGTCGAGATCCACAACGGTGCGTCCGCAGCGCTGTCGCAGCAAGTCGTGAGGTTGAGCGCCATGATCGTCGACAGCACCGTCACGGGGCACCGGCGACTGTCGACCTACGGGATCGGGTTCGTGGCCGGCGCGGTCCGGCGCGTCGCGCGGAGCACCGTCAGCATGGCCCTGCGGGACGGTTCGTGCACGGTCCGCGACGACCGGATCGGAGGCGGTGTCGGGGGCGTCGCGGTGGTCGCCGCTTCGGCGGACGCGAAGACGGTGCTCGACGGGCCGCGTATCAAGCGGACATCCGGGGCGCCGGTACGTACCTTCGAGTGGTGCGGCTTCACTGCCACGGCAACCGGGCAGCCGTAGAACCGTGGTCGGCCGGGTCTCGCGAGGTCGGGTGGTACTGAGCTGTTCGCAGGGTGTCGGATGGCTTGTCGGGATACGCGAGGGCGTGGCGGGATAGAGGCTCTGTGTCGTTCAAGCTTCGGAGGCTGTGATGATCGTCCCGTTCGGAGTCCGTGATTTTCTGGACCGTGCCGTCACCGTGTATGCCGACCGGGTGGGTGTGGTGGACGAGCCGGACCAACCGGCTGAGGTCTGGGCGGGGCTGACATACGGGCGGGTGGGGGAGCTGGCGCGGGCTCAGGCTGCCGGACTGGATGCGCTGGGTGTGCCGCTGGGCGCTCGCGTGGCGATGGTCTCGCCGAACAGCGCGCGGCTTCTGACGTCGTTCTTCGGTGTCAGCGGTTACGGGCGGGTGCTGGTCCCGGTCAACTTCCGCCTGACGGCGGACGAGGTGAGCTACATCGTCGGTCACTCGGGGGCCGATGTGCTCCTTGTCGACCCGGAGTTGACGGAGCGTCTGGCCGATGTCAACTGCAGGCACCGTTTCACGCTCGGCGCCGCAGCCGACGCCGAGCTGTACCGCTTCGGCACTGCCCCGCAGGCCTGGGAGCCGGACGAGAACGCCACCGCGACCATCAACTACACCAGTGGTACGACGGCCCGGCCCAAGGGGGTGCAGATCACCCATCGCAACATCTGGGTGAACGCGATCACCTTCGCGTTGCACGCCGGGGTGACGGACCGGGACGTGTATCTGCACACGTTGCCGATGTTCCATGCCAACGGCTGGGGCATGCCGTTCGCGATGTCGGCCCTGGGCGTGCCACAGATCGTGCTGCGCAAGGTGGACGGGGCCGAGATCCTGCGCCGGGTGGCCGAGCACGGTGTGACGGTGATGTGCGCGGCGCCCGCGGTCGTGGGGGCGGTGCTGGCGGCCGCCGAGTCCTGGGAGGGGGAGATCCCCGGCCGTGATCGGGTGCGGATCATCGTTGCGGGCGCTCCGCCGCCGACCCAGACGGTCGCGCGCGTGGAGTCGGAGCTGGGGTGGGAGTTCATTCAGATCTACGGCCTGACCGAGACCTCGCCGCTGCTGACCGTCAACCGTGCCCGCGCCGAGTGGGACGGCCTCGCCTCTGCGGAGCGGGCGGAGAAGCTGGTGCGGGCCGGTGCTCCCGCGCTGGGCGTGACGCTCAGGACGGACACCGAGGGTGAGGTTCTCGCGCGCTCGAACGTGGTTCTGGAGGGGTATTGGGAGCAGCCGGAGGAGAGTGCGCGGGCGTTGTCCGGGGGCTGGTTCCACACGGGGGACGGGGGGTCGATCGGCGAGGACGGCCATCTGACGATCAGTGACCGCAAGAAGGACGTGATCATCACGGGCGGGGAGAACGTGTCGTCGATCGAGGTGGAGGACGTCCTCTTCAGCCATCCGGCGGTTGCCGAGGTCGCGGTGATCGGGGTGCCTGACGAGAAGTGGGGCGAGACCGTGAAGGCGCTGGTGGTTCTTGCTCCCGGCGTGCGGGTGACGCAGGACGAGCTGATCCGGTTCTGCAAGGAGCGTCTTGCCGGCTTCAAGGCGCCTACTTCGGTGGAGTTCCGGAAGGAGTTGGCGCGTACGGCGACCGGCAAGCTCCAGAAGTACAAGTTGCGGGAGCCGTATTGGGAGGGCCACGAGCGGGGCGTTGGCTGAGCTGTCTTACAGGGCTGGGTGCTGGTGGTGAGGTGTTCGGTGACGTAGAGGGCGGGGGCTGGGCTGCTGCTGCCGCCTGACCACCCGCTACGAGAACACCACCACAGCCTTTCGCGCCGGACTCCACGTGGAAGGTTCGTCAACGGGATCCCGCACCGGCAGCGCTCGGGGCTGCCGTGGCGAGATCTACCTGTATGTGTCGGCAAGTGGAGAACCGTGTACGAGAGGCATCGGCGCTGGTCGTCGATCGTCTGGAAGTGAGGAGCCCCGTCCGGCAGGTTGACGTAGGGTCAGGTGAGCGAGAGAAGGATTTTGCCGCGGCCTGTGCCCGTCTCCAGGAGGTGGTGTGCCTTCGCCGCCTCGGCCAGGGGCAGGGTCTGCGTCACCCCGGGCCGGATCCGCCCCGCCGCGAGCAGCCGGAGTGCTTCGCCGAGGTACTCGCCTATCCGCTCGGGAGCCCGACGAGCGAGGTCGCCGATGTTGAACCCGGCGATGGTCCGGTTGCCCTTCCACAAGTCCCACACCGAGGCCGTCCACTGCTCGTGTCGACCGAGGTCTCCGTAGGCCACCAGGCGGCCGAACGGCGCCAGCACGGTCAGGCTCTGCTCACGGATCGGCCCGCCGACGGGATCGAGGACCAGGTCCACGCCCCGGCCACCGGTCACCGCGGCCAACCGCTCTGCGAAGCCTTCACGCGGAAACACTCCGTCGTAGCCCAACTCGGCGGCATACGGAATCTTCTCCACCGAGCCGACCGTGCCGTATACCCGGCCGGCCCCCAGCTCCCGGGCCAGCTGCGCGGCCGCAGAGCCCACACCCCCCGCCGCGGAGTGGATCAGCACGTCTTCCCCCTCCCTCAGCCGACCGGCGTCCTTGAGCACACCAAAGGCCGTCGGAAAGACGCACGGCAGCCCCGCTGCCTCGGCCAGGTCGGCCTCTCCCGCCCCGGTGCGCAGTGACCTGACAAACCGTGTGTCCGCGGTCACCACCTGGGCGTAGCCGCCGAAAGCCGGTAGGTACGCCGCGATGGGCTCGCCGACCTCCAGTCCGCTCACCCCCGCACCGAGCGCGACAACAGTTCCAGCCACTTCCAGGCCGGGAACGTCCACTCCGCCAGGCCCGTCCGGGGTGCCGAACTCGCCCCGGCGGTGCTGGATTTCCGCGAAATTGACGCCCGCGAAGGCGACCCGCACGGTCACCTGGCCGCCAGCCGGTACGGGTTCGGGCAGATCCAGCGCCTCCAGTACCTCGACGCCTCCGTTGACTCGGAACCCGACCGCCCGCATACGACGCTCCCCTCATCGTCACGGCCCTTCCGGTGTGGGCCGTACGGGAGCGGCAACCCGGGCGATGATCTTCGTATTCCCGTGCGGCCCAAGCCTCCGTCCACGATGGCCGTCCCCACGGCCGACGCCGGATCAAGCACAGCATCCCCGAATCTCACGGCACCGTCGCCGTCACGGCGATCCGGCTCCGGCTCCGGGCGTGATGGGCTGCATGGGCCCTCAACCCTGTATCAAGTCACGCCGCTCGGCCGCGAGCTGCCGGGCCAGGGAGACACACCGGACAGGGCCCAAGGGTTGGCCGCCGTGTCGTGGTTCCGGTGATCGTCAGACGTGCACTGGTGCCCGCTCGTCCAAGAGGCCTTCGCTTCGCAGATCGTCCCAGACCTGAGCCGGGATCTTCGCGCCGAACGCCGCCATGTTGCGGCGTACTTCGTCGGCGGTACGCATGCCGACCACGATGCCCGAGACGGCGGGGTGGCGGAGCGGAAAGGCCATGGCCAGCTCCGGGAGCGTCACACCGTGTGTTTCGCAGACGTCGGCGATGCGGTGCGCGCGCTCCAGCGTCCGCGGCGCGGCGGGCGCGTAGTCGAAGGTGGCACCCTCGGCAGGTCGGGCCGTGGCGAGCAGCCCGGAGTTGAAGACCGATGCCGCGAGTACCGCGACCCCCCGGTCCGTGCAGGCGGGCAGCAGTTCGTCGAGGGCGCTCTGGTCCAGAAGCGTGTAGCGGCCGGAGAGCATGACTACATCGACGTCCGACTCCTTGACCAGCCTGGTCAGTTTTCCGGGGTGGTACATCCCCGCGCCGATCGCGCCCACCACTCCCTGGCCGCGCAGTTCGGCGAGCGCCGGATAGCCCTCGCGCAACGCATCCTCGAAATGCTGCTCCGCGTCGTGCAGGAACAGCACGTCGATACGGTCGACGCCTATCCGCTCGAGCGAGTCCTCCACGCTGCGCAGAATGCCGTCCCGTGTGAAGTCCCACACCCGACGATGTGTGGCGGGCACCATGAAGCTCTCGTCCAACCGGCCCGCCGGGTCCTGCGGGACCAGTAGCCGGCCGACCTTCGTCGACAGCGTCACCTCCTCACGCGGCTTGCCGCGCAACAGCCCACCGGTGCGGCGCTCGGAGTGTCCGATGCCATAGTGTGGAGAGGTGTCGAAGTAGCGGATCCCGCTGTCCCAGCCTGCCTCAAGGGCTCCCGCGGCGGTCTCGTCGTCCAGCGGAGCGAAGAGTCCCCCGAGTGGTCCGCCACCGAAGCCCAGTTCCGTGACCTGCACCTTGCTCTTCCCAAGCCGGTTTCGCCTCATCCACCGTTCCCCTCGTATGGCTGGTGACGCGACCATCCTGCCGTGGCCCGTGCCACGTTCCCAAGGGAAATTTCGAGCTTGCGGTCCGCTACGCGGCAACCATGCTGGTCGCGGCCATCAACGGGTGGATATGAGTGGCCCCGCCACGCGCCCGGTCGCTAACCTCGGCCGCCATGAACCAGCGGCAGCAGAAGAAGGTCTCCCATCGTCTCTTCGAAGCGATTCTGGCGGGTGACACCGCCCGCGTGAAGGCGGTTCTGAGGGCTGGGGCCGACCCGGAACGAGCCGACAGCGAGGGCACCACCCCTCTCTATGAGGCATCCGTGAACGGGGAAGCCGAGATTGCCCGCCTGCTCCTGGCGGCCGGGGCCTCCCCTGACACCGAGAGCAGCGGACTCGGCGCGGACGGCACACCCCTGTGCGCGGCCGCATGCTGGGGGCACACCGAGACAGTGCGCGAACTGCTGGCGCACGGCGCGGATCCGAATCTCCGAGAAGATCACGGCACAGGCTGGTCCCCACTGGAGTGGGCACTCAAGGGCCCTCATCCCGAAACTGCCGATCTCCTCACCACGGCGGGCGCGACGCCCCGCGGGAGCACTACGTAGCACCACCGTTCGCCATCACGGATCCCACCAGCACCATGGACCTCAAGAGCCACCTCAGGCCGGGCTCAGGCACAGGCCCTGAGGAATTCGATGAGCGCCGCGCTCACCTCGTCCGGGCGTTCCTGCTGAGTCCAGTGTCCACAGCCGGCCAGTTTGAGGGGCTTGCGCCAGAGGTTGGGCATGAGGTCGGGGAGGCGCTCGATGAGTTCGGGAGTGCCGGGGAACGCCGGGACCAAGTCGCGGTCGCCGTAGATGTACAGGGCCGGCCGGGTGACGACGGCGCCGTGCCAGGGAGCGGTCAGTTCCCAGTTGCGGTCGAGGTTGCGGTACCAGTTGAGAGCCCCGGTGAAGCCCTTGGAGAAACTCTCGGTGAGCGCGTCGAGATCGTCCTCGGTGAACCAGTCCGGCAGCACCTCGGGGTCCGGCATGGCCGCGAGCCAGCCCCGCTCGGGGTCGACCAGCGGCTGCTTGCCCTCGCGGGCGCCCGGAGCGTCGCCGGAGGCCGAATAGAAGAACTTCCGCAACGCGGTGCGGGTGTCCTTGGCGAACTCGGCGTCGGCGACACCGGGGCGGTTGAAGTAGTTCCAGTAGAAGCGGCCTTCGAACCTCTTCTCCATGGCGGCCAGCGGAGGCTCCGTCCCCCTGAACGGGGGCGGCACGCTCAGACCCGCCACTCCGAGCACCATGTCCGGTCGTAGCAGCGCGGTGTGCCAGGCGACCGGCGCGCCCCAGTCGTGCCCGACGACGTACGCCTTCTCCTCGCCCAGGGCGCGGATCAGTCCGACGACGTCGCCGACCAGGTGAAGGATGGTGTACGCGCCGACGTCGTCGGGATGGTCGCTGCGTCCGTAGCCACGCTGGTCGGGGGCGACCACTCGGAAGCCCGCATCGGCCAGAGGGCCGAACTGGTGGTGCCAGGAGTGCCATGACTCGGGGAAGCCATGCAGGAGGACTACCAAGGGGCCGTCGCCTTGCTCGGCGATGTGCAGCCGAACGCCGTTCACGTCAACCATTCGATGCTCAACCATGTGCATCAGGGTACGTGCCGTGATCTTCGCGCTGGGTTCACCGGCAGCCCGCCTCACTCGTGTCGCAGCGAGCCGGCGAAGCGACTGGCACAACGGCGAACGGAGTCAGGTCGGCCCACAGGCCGTCCAGGGCGAGCAGGACACCCACCGTGACGCGGGGGGTCGGACATGTCCTCGCCGGGAACACCGTCGAAGTCGAGGACGCGCGCCCAGCAACGTGCTCGCTGTCTCGGCTCCCCAGGAGTGGCCGGCCACTGCGATGCGGCCGCAGGTCACCGAGAACCTGGGGAGGACAGAACTACCGACCGCGCGGATGGGGCGGTGGTGGCAGCACCCTCGATCTTCCGTGCGTTCGCGGTGTTCGAGTCGGACATGCAAGCGCCTTACGTTTCGCTTCTTCGCTTCTTCGCGCTCTTCGGCGAGTGTGCGTCTTTCGTCCGGGCGGAGCCTGTTGGCGGCAGACGGCTTGGGCGCCGGTCCCGGGTCTGCCACAATGCATGAAAACGGAACCTCGCTCCGTAGGAGATACGAGGCACTGTTCCGTTTCGCAAGTCTCATGGAAGGATCGCCGCGGTGAACGACAGCGGTCAGGGCGCGGGAAGTGCAGCGGGATCCCAGCGCAAGGATGCCCGGCGTAATCGACAGACCTTGCTGGATGCGGCCGCCGCAGTCTTCGTCACCTCGGGCGTAGAGGCGCCGGTACGCGACATCGCGGCCAAGGCCGGTGTCGGGATGGGCACGATCTACCGGCACTTCCCGACACGGGCGGACCTGATCATCGCGGTCTACCGCCACCAGGTCGACGCCTGCGCCGAGGCCGGTCCGGTTCTACTGGCGAGCTGCGCCAGTCCGTACGCCGCGCTGGGGCAGTGGATCGACCTCTTCGTCGACTTCCTGGTCACCAAGCACGGACTCGCTGCCGTGCTGCAGCCCGACAACGCCGGTTTCGACACGCTGCACGCCTACTTCCTCGACCGGCTCGTGCCCGTGTGCAACCAACTGCTCGACGCCGCGGCCGGTCGCGGCGAGATCCGCTCCGGCCTTGAGGGCCTTGAGCTGATGCGAGGCGTGGGCAACCTCTGCGTCGGCGCGGACAGCGATCCGCGCTACGACGCACGCCGACTGGTCGGCCTCCTCATCGCCGGACTGCGCCAGCCGCAGTGACGATCGGCAGGGCACCTGACGCAGACTGCCCCGCTCCAGTCGCGATCGGCGCGAAGCGCGAAGTACGAGTCACGAAGCCGGAGTACCAGGAGTCTTCGGCAGCAACGAACCTGCGGTACTGCCGGGAGGTCAGCAGGTCGTTGATTTCCTTGGTACCGGACATGGTCGTCACAGCCAGCCAGCCACCCGTCCCCGTACGGATCGTTGCTCATCAGGCAGGGTCGCGTTCCAGGGACTCGCTCCTGCTGGTGACTTTGCCGCTCACCGGCATGAAGACCGCGCGCAGGGCGCTGACCGACTCCCCGCTCGCCAAAGACTCGCCGATCCCCAAGTGGCTCCCTTGACCGAGGAGTGCGACGGCGGCCGCGTCGATCCGCGCCCACTGCTCGTGGGTGAGGTCGGGAACGAATCCCGAGTGCCGGGATGCCTCACAGGTCGATAGCCCGCTCATGGCGGGGCTCGTACAGGCCCACCTCGCCGCCGCCCGGCAGACGGAACCTGGTCAGCCGCCCCCAACGCGCGTCAGTGACGGGCTGCGTGAACTCCACTCCCTTCGCGGTCAGGCTCTGCACGGTCGCGTCGACGTCGTCGCACATCAGATAGAGCTCCTGTGTCTCCGGGCCGTCCGTGGGATGCACGGCGATCTCGGTCGGCGGAAGCTTGAAGATCAGCCAGCCACCTCCCACGTCGACATGTGGATACTCCAGAACATCCCTGAAGAAGACCCGGTCCGCTTCCGCATCACGGCTGTAGACGATGATGTGCCCACCATTGATCATGCGCCCAGGGTAGGTCCTGACACGGACAGTGCGGCGCTGCGTCGTCACACAGGGTGTGGCGGTTCATTGCCGGTCAATCGTCCGAGCAGAGCCAGTGGCGTGACCGACTGCAACCACCGGAGGCCTCTGGAACGCCGGGGCCCCCGGTATCTTGCCGAGCAGGTCAACAGCCGTCAGTTCACCTTCACGTACCCGGTGCTGAGACGCCCGTATCGGTCTGACCACAAGGCGCCTTCCACGTAACCAGGACCGACCCAAGTCGGCCAGGTGTGGTAGTAGGTGTGCCCAGCCGTCATGGAGATGTCCGGCGACACGAAATCGTCTCCGCCCGGAACCTGCCAGGCCAGATGTCCGTAGATCGGCGCTCCTCCTGTCTTCTCGTAGATCACCTGTATGGCTCCCTGGGCATTGACGGGCGTAATGGCCACGCACAGCCTCCCGTTGCCAAGGTTCACGCACTTGTCCGCCGCTTGTGCCGGACTGGCACCCAGGGCGATCACTCCTCCCAGAGCACTCAGCAGGACGAGGGCACGCCGCATCAGGGCAGATCGCGCAACTTTCACGAGGTTCTCCTTCTACGAGCCGGCTGCGACCCTGCGCTGGGATCTCCGCGGTCACCTCGGAGGAGCCCGAGGCTCGATGAGCTGGTGTCGAGCCGGTTGCCAACGCATTTGAGTCGTGGCTTCATTGGCCCGCCAGTCTGGCGGCCGACGGAATGGGTTACGGGTCGGTTCGGCGAGGTTCGAAGCGTCTGCCGATCGTCAGAGTCGACACGCAGTCGATGTCGCGGCCACCGACGACAAGAACCGCGCTCAAGCTCCGGGACTCGCCGAGCAGTTGGCGACAGCGACAGCGGAAGGTGGTGCCTCATCCTCGGGCTGACGCAAGACCCGGGCGGACAGTCTGCGCGGCAGGCTCGCCGCCCACCACCGACCTGCCCGACCGAGGACGCCGGGCAAGACGCTCTGGGATGTGCCCCGGGGCGCCGCTCAAGAACTGTCCGCCACTCCGCCCCGGACAGCGTGCGGGGTTGAGTCCTGGGGGGCGATGGACCGATTCAGGATGCGGCTTCCTGGCCGTCGTCGGACCGTGGACGCTGGCATGATGATGCTCATGTCCATGTACCGAAAGGCCGATGCCGCGTAAGCGGCCAGCGGCGCTGCGCGCTGAACAGACTCTCCGTGTCGCGTGGGGCTTGCCTCCGGCGACGACGTGCGGCACGCTCTCGACGTGTTCGGTGAGGTCCTGCGGCAGTTGCCCGCCTGGGCCCACGTCGAGTTGGAACGCCGAGTGCGTGCCCTGGACACCAGGTACGTCGAGCGCACGCTGCCGGATCCGTTCGCCGCACATCGGCAATGGCGTCCCGACCTCTGGTGGCGGCGCCGCCTGGCCGGCGGACGAGAGGCTGGATGAGGGGCCTGGCCCAAGCCGCAGTGAAATGATCAATGCGTGGCTGGTGTGATTACGGCGCAACGGCGGCCCTGGAGAGTCCCGCTCACCGCGGGTGCTGATCCCGCGCTGTTCGGCAAGCCGGTGACCGCCCTGCGCCGCGAGGTAGCGGACACGGTCCGCCGAGGCCGGCCATGGAGCAAGCCTGCCCAGCCGGAGCAAAGGCCGTCGTCGGCAACACCACGGTGATCGCTGACGGCGGCTACCGCGGCACTGGCCCGCTGACCCCGAATGAATCGCTCAGGCTTCATGGTGTCCAAGACGAGTTGGCGGAACGCTCCCGTCCCTCGGGTCTGGCGACTGCGGCGTGCTGCCGCGCGCCGACGAGCGATCGCTCGTACGCCGCCGACGGCCCCGGGCACGGAGCGATTCACTCCGGCCGTGGCCCAACTCAGCGATACCTCAATGGATGTATGCCTCGGAGGGATCTACGCGTTGGAGCGCATCATGCGGGTCTCATCGAAGGACCAATGGAGCATCGTCGGAGTGCTGTCGGCCTACATTCCTGTGCATGGCGCCAAGGTGAAGGCCAACTGGTCATGCGGTCTGTTCACGAACGCCACGACGGAAGAAGCGTACTTCCCCCGGCCGGACCTCTCGGACGCCAAGCTTTCGCATGTCTCCATCTACGACGACGGTCTTTCGAACGCCAACCCGTTCCGTTCCGGAACATCGCCCGATGATGTGGGGCTCGACGGGGCGAACTGCACTCAGGCAGTACTGATTGGGGTGGACCTGACGAAGAGCCGGACGGATGTGGGCGCAGGCCGAGGAGGCGGTGGAAGTGTTGGCCGTATGTTCCACGGCAGTTGGGCCCGCCGTGCCAGGGCCAGACCCCGGGGAGTGGCTGGCTCCTCTGTTCCCTGAACCCAGGAGAGCACATGACCTATGCCTTGAAAGCCGCACGGAGAACCGGCGCTGTGGCGCTCGCGCTCGTTTCCGTTCTGTTCCTGTCGACGTCATCCGCTCAAGCCGCCACCTACCAGGAATTGAGGAACGCCCGAACCTTGAAGTGCCTGGCCATCCCCAACTCCAGTCAGGCAAACGGCACCGAGGCAATCCAGTGGACCTGTAACGACGACACCGATCAGCGGTGGGAGCTGCATGAGGTGGGGGACAACCGGGTCCGGATCATCAACCAGAGCAGCGGCAAATGCCTCAACTCCGGTTCCTCGGACGGCAACACCACCTGGCAGTGGACCTGCGACGACACGCCGTCCATAGAAGAACTCTGGATTCATGACAGCATAGACCGCCTGCGCAGCATGAACGCCGACCGTTGCCTCGCCGTACCCAACTCCGACACCACCAACGGCGTCAAGCCGATCTTGTGGCCCTGCAGCCTGAACACCGACCAGCGTTGGAGCTGACCGACGCATCCGTACCGGCGTGGCATGGGTTGCCGTGCCGGACGGCTTCCCTCGGAACAGGCGCATGGCTGGAATCCTCGAGCCTCTCCGACAAACGCGGTGGCGAGATCCTGGCGTGATGTCCCGTTCTCTCATTTCGTCGCTCGCTCCAGTCCGTGCCGGTGGGAGTTCCGGTACGGACTGAACGAGGACGACGGAGTTGGGGGCTCATAGGCTGGTACCGGGTCTCGCCGTTCGTGTCCTACGACGACGCTGTGGCCTTTGGCGCCGAGGGCGGATCGTGTCCTGTCTCGAAGCCGCATCGCTGACGAACCGGGCCTATCTCGCGCGATGTGACCATCTTGGCTGGGGAGTCCTTCCGCTCGGAGCAGTTGACGGACCCCGCGTTGCAGCGGATGGCGGCTGTGACCAGGAAGTACCACTACGACCGTGGCCACTTCGACCAGCACTGGGCAAAGGTGCGCTCGGACGCTTCGGTGCTCTTGCGAACCGTTCTCGCCGGCGGTGTCGTCCCAGGGCACGCCGCCGCCTTCGGGGCGCCCTCGGAGCGTGAGGTCACGTACGTCGTCGGGCGGGCCCATTGGGGTCAGGGTATTGCCACCGCGGCGCTTGCCGAACTGATCAGCATAGAGCCTGCCAGCGAGACTGCGGAGGCAGGCGATACCGAGCATGGCCTGGTGGACACCATCGCCTTTGAGGCGGCAGCCCCGCAACACCTTCCAGTTCTTCAGCAATGAGGCAGGCCCCGCGACAAGCGCGGGGGACACCGGACTCGGCAAACGTCCGGCACTCGCTGCGGCTGCCGGGCAGCGGCCTCCCGACCGCCACCACCAGCCGACCAGCGGCGTCGATGACGACCTGCGGGTTACTCGAGTACCGATGGTTCTTGCCGGAGGCGGTTACGCGGTCCAGGACGCAGTCGGCCGCGGACTTCGATGTCCCAAACGGGGGGCGCCATCACCTGACGCAACGTCAGGTCGGTACGCCAGGATGCGGCCACCAACAGGACTCGGTCAGCCAGACGCATAAAAGAACTGGCCCTTCCCCAGGGGCTGAGCCGCAACGTTGCCCCGCCATAGCAGGACGTTGTGGCGCCGTTCCCAATACAGCCCTTATACCCCGGCGGACAGCCGGCCCGGCAGAAGAGTCAGCGGCCAGAGGGCAAACCACGGCACCCATACCAGGGCGGCGACCAGAGTGGGCACGACAAGAAGGGAAAGGAGGCCCCAGTCGAAGCTGCGGCACAGAGACTCGCCTTGCGTCGGCAGCACTGGGCCGGGGTTCGTCAGAGAAACCGCGTTCTCGAAGTCCCGCTTTCTGCCGCCGAGCCAACTCAAGCGGGTGCAGACGATCACTTCGAACACAGCGTTGACCGCGATCAGGGTGCCGAGGAACAACCAGGCGGCATCGACCTCGGGAATGCCGCGGACGATCAGTACGACGATCCCGTCGATGGCCAGGGCGCACAGCACCTCGACGACTGTCATCAACTCATGGTGGACGTACCTGTACACGCCTCGCCCCCTCCGCACCCGCCTCCCGCCCCACGGCCGGGTGCCACCCCGACTATCCCCGCGGCTCCCACGCCGACGAGGGCCTCCGCTTGCAACACCCCATCCCGTCGGTGGTAATTGGTACCGCGTTCACACGACCCTGGAGGGAGGACGGCAGGGACAGCGCGCAGGCAGCACCACGCTCGACGGCACGGCGTACGGCTGGCCCTGCTCGAGTACCTCGACGAACTCGAGCAGGGCCAGACCCGCCCCGTTTCCGCTCACTTCTTGTGTTCCCGGCAGATCGGCCAGATCTGCCGGAGCAGCTCCATGACGGTTGCCTGCGCCACATCCGCGACCACGGTCAGTACCGTCGTCGTGTCGTACGGCTCTGCCAAGACGGAGTGAGCATCAGTATCAGCGGGTCCAGGCCGGGCAGGGTTACCATCGGGTCGCGGTTCACCACGGCGAGCGCGGCCTGCGACTTCGGCCACCGGCCAGGCGCTCACCCCTGGGTCACTCCTGTGGCAGCCGTCTCCTTGGCCTTGGCGCGGGTCGGTGCGCCGAGTGCCCAGAAGATCACGCCCGTGACGATGAAGACGGCCAGCGGCACCGCCTCCGTCAACAGATAGGTCCAGCGCTCGCTGTAACTCCAGCCGTCCGGCCGGAAGTCCGAGCTGAACCAGTCGAAGGGCGCGCCCGGGACCAGCAGTTGCACCGAGGCGAACAGGATCAGCAGCGTCAGGACGATCGTGATCGGCCAGGCAGCGGGAGCCCGGTAGGCGCGCTCCACCTGCGGGTACTTGCGGCGGAGCACCGGCAGCGCCGGGAAGATGCCGAGGTAGCTGATGAGCGTCGTGGAGACGGCGAGCCCGAGCACGGCGCCGAAGAGCTTGCCCGCGTCACCACCGGTGAGCTGGTGGGCGAGGATCAGTACGCCGGTGGAGAGCACTCCGCTGAGCAGGTTGACCCGGACCGGCGTGCCGAACCGTTCGGAGATCACACCCAGGCCGCGCGGCGCGGCGCCGTCGTACCCGGAGACCGCCAGCGCACGGTCCGATCCCATGATCCAGGTGACGCCCGAGGAGAGCACAGTCAGGATGAACATCACTGCGGCCAGATCGCCCAGCACGGTCCCGGCCCCGCTGAGGGTGACCGTGCCGTCGGAGGCGACGTGGCCGCCGTAGACGGTGAAAACCTGGCGGATGGCGTCGAGGAAGCCGCCGAGACCGGTGATGGCCTTGACCGGGAGGACCAGCAGGATGCCGAGAATCGGCAGGCCGTACAGCAGCACGCCGAGCCCGGCGGCGCGGAAGATGCCGTACGGGACGTCCTTCTGCGCGTCGGTCATCTCGTCGCCCGCGGTGTTGGGCAATTCGAAGCCGACGTAGTTGAACATCAGGACCGGGACCAGGCCGACGAAGCCGGCATACGTTGGGGAGAAGTCGCCGAAGCCGAAGCCGTGCAGGCCGTGCTTGAAGGCGTAGATGACCACAGTGAGTGTGAACAGGCCGAGCAGCACGAAGCGGGACCACGCCCCGGCGGTGGGGATCCACTTGCCGACATCGAAGGAGAGGATCGCCGCGAGCACGCCCACCCATATGAATAGCAGGGTGAAGACGTAGAAGGCGGGGGTGCTCAGATCCTTGCCGTCATTGAAGAAGGTGGTGAACGCGGCGACCGCCGAGACGGAGAGAGTGCCGCCGAGCCAGACCGGATTGGTCACCCAGTAGAGGAAGTTGTTGACCGCTCCGGCCAGCCGCCCGAAGGCCCGGCTGGTCCAGATGTACGGGCCGCCCTCCTCGGCGAAGGCCGTGCCCAGTTCCGCGGTGAGCAGCGCTGACGGGACGAAAAAGATGACGGCCAGCACGATCAGCCAGGTGAACGCCTCCGCTCCGGAAGAGGCCACCGTACCGATGGTGTCGAGGCCGACGAGGGTGCAGACCAGGAAGAACAGGATGTCGAAGCGGCCGAAGTGTTTGCGGAGTTTGTTCCGTTCGGACTCCGCTGCGAGAGTGGTGGTATCCACCTCGATTTTGGACAGACCAGCGGACACCCGTGCCTCCTGCTGATAAGCGTCGTTATGTTCGGCACATGGTGTGTCGGTGATCCGACGGGCGACAAGGGTTGAATCCCATTCTTGACCAAATCCCAAGTTCGGCACACCGCCGGAAACACCGTCGAAATGTAGTCGCTACGTTGCGGGGAAAGTCAGTGACAGTGTGAAGCGCCTGCCCGAATTGTTCCGACGGCGTCCGCGCGCGAACCCGGCGGCTGTCGACTCCACGTGGATGCCGTCCTGGCGGTATTTCGTGGAGATCTCGGTGCGCAGTGCCTCGACCGAGGCGAAGTCGACAGTCGGATCGGGCGCGGGGTTTTGGGCTTTTGGGGCGGAATTGGCGTTTATCCGCATTACGCCCACTCTTGCTGACGGTCCCAGAGCGCGACGTCATCACCTCGTCCGCCGACACCGGTTCGGTGACGCCGAAGCGGCGGTGTGCTGCTAATGCCGTCACTGTTGTGTGCGAACACCGGCCACGAGGCAACGCCTCCGTCGCCGCTGCGGCGACGGAGGCGTGATCGACGTACTGATCAACAACGCCGACGTGCACGGTCCGCATGGCGATCCCAGTGAGCCCGCCTGACCGTCCCGGACGCTCTCGGCGTCTTCGATGGCGACCTCTTCGATGCCAACCTCTTCGGTGGGGTCCGGACGGCCGAGACTATCGAGGCGTCGGCGGCACCATCCGTGCCCCCTTTCAGGCGGTGGTGTCGTCGTATGCCAGGTTGCCGCCCAGTTCGCGCGAAGCCTGGGCCTGGGCGAGGAGTTCCTTGGCCTTGGCCTCGACGCCTTCGATGGCGTCCGCGCCGGCGACGAAACGCAGCAGCGGCTTGTCCTGGTCGGCGATGGCGAGCAGGGCGCGGGCGAGCTTGGCGGGGTCGCCGGTCTGTCGGCCGTTCATGTTCTTCCAGGCCGCGACGGTGGCGGTGGTGCGCTTGGCGTAGTCGTCGATGGTCGGCTCGGGCCAGGTGGTGGAGGCATCCACGAGCAGCTCGGTGCGGAAGAAGCCGGGCTCCACGACCGTGGTGCGGATGCCGTAGGGCTCGACGTCGTAGCGCAGCGACTCCATCCAGCCCTCCACGCCGAACTTGGAGGAGGCATACGCGACGCAGAACTCCTGGCCGATCAGACCGGCGGAGGAGGAGAGCGTGATGATGTGGCCGGCGCGCTGCTTCCGTAGAACGGGCAGGACAGCGCGGGTGACGTTCATCGGGCCGAAGAGGTTGGTCTCGATCTGTCGGCGCATCTGTGCGGGCGTGATCTCCTCGAAGTAGCCGGCGAAGAAGTTGCCGGCATTGTTGACCAGGACGTCTATGCGGCCGAAGCGGTCGACGGCGGCCTGGGCGGCGGCCTCTGCGTCCTCCAGGCTGGTGACGTCCAGCTTGGTGACCAGCAGGTTGTCCTGCGGTCCGCCCACGCTCTTCTCGACTTCTTCGGGGCGGCGGCCGGTGGCGACGACCTGGTGGCCGGCGGCGAGGGCTTCGCGGACGATGTCCGTGCCCAGACCGCGTCCGGCGCCGGTGACGAGAATGACCTTGCTCATGAGGGGTTCCTTTCAGGTGCCGTGGTGCGGCACTCGGTGTCGTGGTGCGGCACCGGTGTCATGCGGTGATGACGCGTGGTGTCCGTCCCGGCGGTCGGCCGGGCGGTGGATGGGGGAGGGGAGGGGAGGGGGGCCGACGCGGCCGTATGGGGTCAGGCTTGGTCGGTGGGCATGATCCACAGTTCGCCGATGGAGGCGTGGCGGGGCCGGGTGATCATGTAGGCGACACCGTCGGCGATGTCGTCGGGGGTGAGGACCTCGGTCGTCTCGTAGAAGGGGGTGATCATCGCGCCCTGGATCTCGGGCTTGTTGTGCGAGCCCAGTTCGGTGTCCACGCCGCCCGGCTCCAGGACGCCGACGCGGACGTGCCGCTGGGTGACCTCCTGGCGCAGGGACTCGGTGAAGCCGTTCACGCCGAACTTGGTGAGGTTGTAGACGCCGTAGCCGTTCCAGGCGACGCGGCCGGCGATCGAGCTGATGTTGACGATGTCGGCGACCTTGCGGGGGCCGGCCTCGGCGGCCTTGAGCAGGTGTGGGAGAGCGGCGTGGGTGGTGTGGAGCAGGCCTTGGACGTTGACGGCGAGCATGCGCTCCCACTCGTCGACGTCCGCGCCGACGACGGGGCCCAGGAGCATCAGGCCGGCGTTGTTGACCAGGGTGTCGAGCCGTCCGAAGTGCTCGACAGCATGCTGTACGGCCGCCCCGGCCTGGATGCGGTCGGTGATGTCGGCTTCCACCACCAGGGCGGTGCCGCCCGCCTTCTCGATCTCGGCGGCGACGTCGTCCAGACGGTCCTTGCGGCGGGCGACAAGGGCGACGGAGGCGCCGTCCTCGGCGAGTCGGCGGGCGGTGGCCGCGCCGATGCCGCTGCTCGCGCCGGTGACGAGCGCGACGGTGCCGGTCAGTTTCGATGGCATGGGGGTGTCCTGTTCTTCCTTCTTTGGTTCTCTGGATGCGCGGTGCGAGGTGCGAGGTGTGGGTGGCGGCGGGCGGCGGACCCGTCCGTGCCGAGGGGCGAGGCGAACGCCGGTCACCGCATGGACGCGGCGGCCGGTGCGGCGAGGGAGGGGGAGCGGGCGCAGGGGATGCCGGGTGAAGCGGGGCGCTGCTACGCGGCCGGTACGGCGCCCATCTGCTGGAGGATGCTCAGCATGTCGAGCTGGGCGCGCTCGTCGACGATCTTGCCGTGGACCAGGCGGTAGAACGCCATGCTCTCCGCGCGGATGGCCCTGCCCGTCGCCTCGACGCCGGCGAACGGTCCCTTGTGGGTGCCCGTCATGGTGTAGCGGACGGCCACGGTGTCGCCCTCGGCGCGCATGTCCTCCACCGTCCACTTGAGGTCGGGGAATGCCTTCATGTTCGCGGCGACGATGCCGAGATACGTGTCCCGACCCTGCTGCGTCCGGCCGCCGAAGTGCATGACGATGTCCGGGCTGATGAACTTCCTCGCCAGTGCCGGGTCACCGGTGGGCAGGAACTCACTGGTGAAGCGCTCCATGACGCGCTTGTTCATTCGGGCGGTCCCGTGGTTCCACGAGAAGGAATCCGCGGCGGCGCGCGACGTCGACCCGGAGTCGGTGGTGCCTCCCGTCGTGCCGGCCGCGTCCGCAGCACCCGCTCCGAAGGCCGAGAGGGTGAGCGCTGCCAGCGTCGTGAGTACGACGGCCGGCTTGGTGAGTCGACGCATTGTTCGTCCTTCTGATTCTGTTCCGGAGGATCGTGTTGCTGTTGCGGAGAATCGCGGCGCGGACGGCTCCGCAGAGAGGCCGGCGACGGGCGGCAGATGCGCCGCTTCATCCGGGCGATTCACACCACCGTGGGTGGTGCACCATCTACGGAACCGGTTGTCACGGGACGGCGGGAGACCCTGATGAGAGGGGGTACTGACAGGGACCCCCAGCCATGCGGAAGCGCTCGTAGAGTGGAGCCCATGGCCGGCAGAAACGTCCCTTATGACACCAATCGCGATATCCGTGGCGATTTCCGCGCGGAGATCCGAGAATTCCTGATATCGCGACGGGCCAGGGTCACCCCGGAGCAGGTCGGACTGCCCGTGTACGGAGACCGCCGACGGGTCACCGGGCTGCGCCGCGAGGAGGTCGCCCTCCTCGCGGGCATCTCGAGCGAGTACTACACCCGCCTGGAGCGCGGCAACGCCACCGGCGTCTCCGAAAGTGTCATCGACGGCATCGCGCGAGTGCTGCGGCTCGACGAGGCCGAGCGAACCCACCTGCTGGACCTCCTGCGCGGCGCCAACACGACCCGTCCGCCGCGCCGCCGCCCGGCCCAGCAGCGCGTCCGCCCCACGGTGCGGCGTGTCCTCGACTCGATGCTCGGCACGCCCGCGTTCGTACTCAGCGGACGCCTGGACATCCTGGCCGCCAACCATCTCGGGCGCGCGCTGTTCTCGCCGGTCTACGCCGACCCGGTGCGGCCGCCCAACAACGCCAGGTTCGTCTTCCTCGACCCCGGCGCCACCGAGTTCTTCCGCGACTGGGACAAGGTCGCAGGTGACACGGTCGCCATGCTGCGCGCCGAGGTGGGCCGCGATCCCTACGACCGGCGACTGTCGGACCTGATCGGGGAGCTGTCCACCCGCAGTGAGGAGTTCCGTCGCCGCTGGGCCGCCCACAACGTCCGGATCCACACCTCAGGGATGAAGCTCCTCCATCACCCGGTCGTCGGGGACCTCGACCTGCCCTTCGAGGCCTTCCCGCTGGGGACCGACGCCGGCCAGAGCCTTCTCGCGTACACCGCCGAGCCCGGGTCATCTTCGCACGAGGCCCTGAACATGTTGGCCAGCTGGGCCGCGGCCGACGACGACATCGAGCGGTCCGCGCCGGCCAACGACTCCGAGCCGACCGAGTCGGCCGAGACACCTGATTGATCGACGGTCCGGGCGTGTCGGTCCGCGGGAGCCGTCAACGCCTTCGGCCGCCCGCGCAGCATGGATCGACCGAGCGGCCCGTCACCAACAGGAATCTCCTTGCGTCTGCGCCTGCGTGTCGTCGCCTCGGCACGGCCGCTCACAAGTGCGGGCAGCCGTCCGCGCGGTACTGTCGGTCACATGCGGAACGCGCCTGCCAACGCCCTCGGCGACTTCCTGCCCGCCGGCCGTTCCCGCCTGGAACCGTCCGACGTCGGGCTGCCCGTCGGCGGTGGCACCCGCCGCGTGAAGGGCCTGCGCCGGGAAGAGGTCGCCGTACTGGCGGGCCTGAGCGCCGACTACTACATCCGCCTGGAACAGGGCCGCGAAACCAACCCCTCACCCCAGGTCGTCGACGCGCTCGGCAGCGCACTGCGCCTGGGCGCCGATGCGCGTACTCACCTGTTCCGCCTCGCCGACATCAACCCCCGCACGAAGGCCGACAGCTCCCGCGACCAAGTACACCCCGACCTGCTGCGGTTGCTCGACGCCTTCCCGACGGCCGCGGCCTACGTCATGGGTCCCGCGTTCGACATCCTCGCCACCAACGCCATCGCCGACGCCCTCCTGTCCCCCTTCAAAGGGGAGACCAGCATGCCGCGGATCCTGTTCACCCACCCGCGGGCCCGCGAGGTCTTCCCCGACTGGCAGTTGGTCACCAGCGCGACCGTGTACGCGCTGCACCTGAATGCGGCCCGGTTCAGCGACGCCCCCGAGATCGGCGACCTGACCCAGGAACTGCTGGAGGCGTCGGAGGAGTTCCGGACCCTGTGGAACGACCAGACCGTCGCGGCCCTCACCCGCGCCTACAAGGTGTTCGTCCACCCCGAGGTCGGCCGCATCGAGCTGACCTACCAGAGCTTCGACGTGCACGACGCGCCCGGCCAGGAGCTGCTGGTGGGCTCGGCGGAGCCGGGAAGCCGCAGCGCGGAGGCCCTGACGTACCTTGCGTCCATGGCCGCTTCCCGCTGCTGACGCGCGTCCCGGGGACATGGGCCCGCGCGTCAGCACGACGAGCTGCAGGGCAGAGTCAGTTCTGGGCCGTGGGACGGACGATGATCTCGTTCACGTCGACGCCCGAGGGCTGGGCGATCGCGTAGCCGATGGCCTCGGCGACTGCCGAGGCGGGCAGCCCGATCAGCTCGGTGGCACTACGGGCCGCGCCCTGCGCCTGAGCGTCACCACCCTTGTCGGCCAGCTCGGAGCGGGTGAAGCCGGGGCTGACGACCGTGACCCGGATGTCGGAGTTCTCCTGCCGCAACCCCTCGGACAGGGCCCGCACGGCGTACTTGGTCGCGCAGTACACCGCGGCCGTGGGGTCGACCCGGTGGGCGGCGGTGGACGCGATGTTGACGACGTGCCCAGACCGGTGCTCCAGCATCGACGGCAGCACGGCCGCGATGCCATGGAGCACACCCCGCAGATTTACGTCGATCATCTGGTCCCACTCCGCGACGCGTAGGGCTGCCAGCGGTGCCAGCGGCATCACTCCCGCGTTGTTGACCAGCACGTCGATGCGGCCGTGACGGTCCAGCGCCCCCTCGGCGAAGGCATGGACGCCGGCCGGGTCGGTGACGTCCAGTTCGGCGTACTCGGCGCTGTGCCCGGCCGCGCTCAGCTCCTTGGTCAGCAGTGCGAGGCGGTCGGTGCGCCGGGCCCCGAGGACGACGTGGTGGCCGGCCGCGGCCAGGTGGCGGGCAGTCGCCTCGCCGATGCCGCTGGACGCTCCTGTCACGAGGACGATCGTGCGGTCGGACGGGATGGAAGCGTGGTCACAGGATTCTCCGGAGTGGGCTGAAGCTCGGTATCGGCGATCGCCGACAACCCGAGTCTTCGCCCACGCAAAGCCGGCAAGAAGGCCCCACCGAGGTGGGTGCCGCACACCCTCCTTCGCATTACGTGGGTAGGCCAACGCCTACCTGCCACGCGGGCGAGCCCACGACGGACGGTCCCACTGGTTAGTACGAAGGGGAGTCGGTAAGGAACCGACTCTAGAGAAAGAGACTCGCTGTCCGGCTGATGCACGCGCCCGGCAAAAGTGGGCGAGGACAATGGTGGCCAGCCCAAGCGGGTCGGGTGTGTGCCGGCGCCCTCGGATGCTCCAGCAGCCTCAACCTTGGCTTCCCCGCCGGCAACGCGTCGTGCAGCTGGGCTCGACCACCTACCCACATTGAGGGCGCCCGCTCAGGCCACGGGGCCGCGCCAAGTGCTGCGGGCAAATCCGAAAGCGACCGTCAGCGACCCCCGCGGGCGTTGAGCCGAGCGGCCTGGCGCGTCAGGTGGTCGCGTTCGGCGAAGTTGGGTGCCTTTTGGGCAGCCTCGGTGTACAGCTGTGCCGCCGTGGTCAGGTCGCCGTCCCGCTCGTGGAGGTAGGCCGCCACCGCGGTGTGGCGGGGCAGTGTGTCGTCCAGTGCCGCTAGCGCGGCCAGGCCGGCGCGCGGTCCGTCGGCCTCGCCGACGGCCACCGCGCGGTTGAGCCGGACGACCGGGCTGTCGGTCAGGCGCGCGAGCTCGTCGTACCACTCGACGATCTGCACCCAGTCAGTCTCCTGGGCGGTGCGCGCGTCGGCGTGGAGTGCCGCGATGGCGGCCTGGGCCTGGAACTCGCCCAGCCGGTCGCGGGCGAGGGCCGCCTGCAGGATCTCGACGCCCTCGGCGATCGACTCGGTGTCCCACCGGCCGCGGTCCTGCTCGGCGAGCGTCACCAGGCTGCCGTCGGGCGCGGTCCGGGCGGCGCGCCGGGCGTGGTGGAGCAGCATGAGGGCGAGCAGCCCCGCCACCTCGGGGTGGTCGATCGCGGCCGCGAGCTGCCGGGTGAGCCGGATGGCCTCGGCGGCGAGGTCGACGTCGCCGGAGTAGCCCTCGTTGAAGACCAAGTAGAGGACGCGCAACACGGTGGCGACGTCGCCGGGCTGGTCGAACCGCACGCCGGAGACAGTGCGCTTGGCCCGGCTGATGCGCTGCGCCATGGTCGCCTCGGGCACAAGGTAGGCCTGGGCGATCTGGCGGGTGGTCAGCCCGCCGACGGCTCGCAGGGTGAGCGCGACCGCGGACGACGGCGTCAGCGACGGGTGGGCGCACAGGAAGTAGAGCTGAAGCGTGTCGTCCACCGAGGGCGCGGGCCCGGGCGCCGGCTCCTCGTCGACGCGGTCCTCGCGCCGGCGGCGGGCGGCGTCCGCCCGGGTCGCGTCGAGGAACCGGCGCCAAGCCACGGTGACCAGCCAGCCCTTCGGGTCCCGCGGCGGGTCGGCCGGCCAGACGCGGACCGCCTCGACCAGCGCGTCCTGCACGGCGTCCTCGGCCGCCGCGAAGTCGGCTCCGCGGCGGACGAGGATGCCGAGCACGCTCGGCGTGAGGCTCCGGAGGAGGACCTCGTTCACGTCGACGATCATTCTGTGATGGTGGGATGCACGCCCAGGAACGGACGCAGCTCCAACCACTCGTGGATCGGCTTCCCGCCCGCCCCAGGGGCCGCCGACAGTTCCCCGGCCAGCTCCACGGCGCGCTCGTAGCTGTCGACGTCGATCACCATCCAGCCGGCGATGAGGTCCTTGGTCTCGGCGAACGGGCCGTCGGTGACCGGCGGGCGCCCCTCGCCGTCATACCGGACCCACGTCCCCTCGGGCGAGAGCGCCTGACCGTCGACGAACTCGCCGGTCTTCTCGAGCCGGGCCGCGAAGTCGTTCATGTACTGCACGTGGGCCGAGATCTCCTCCGGCGCCCACTGGTCCATGGGCACGTCGTTGACCGCCGCCGGAGCGCCGCGGTAGTGCTTGAGCAGCAAGTACTTGGCCATCGTGTTTCTCCTCGGTGCTGGTCCGACCCATTGTGGTCGCGTTCATTACGGGGACGGAGCCAGCCACGGGTTCTCGACATCGCCGTCCGATTCTTTTTTGGCTCTCGTAGATGAGCCTGGGGCAGATGCGCCTGGGGGAGCCGACTCGCGATGTCCGGGTCCATCGCGACGGTTCGCCGATCGGGGCTAGGGCCTGTCCGGCGGATCATGCCGCAGACGCGGGGCTTGGCACGCCCTCCCTCGAGCTCTTCGAGCAGGGGGGTGCCCCCAGCGGCTGAGCCTGGAGAGCCTTGGGACGTCGGCGGGTCGGCGGGACGAGTAAGTACGGTGCTCAGGCTCGGAGCTCGGAGCTCGGAGCTCGGAGCTCGGAGCTCGGAGCTCGAAGCGCGGAGCGGCGGTAGGCATGCCACTAGCCGCTGATTGGCCCTCGCTCCGGAACGGCGCGCCAGCGAGACTGGGGATCTGATGCCGTACTTGAAGGAGTTGTGATGCAGGTAGCCGTGGTCACCTTCGACGGGTTCAACGAGCTCGACAGCTTCATCGCTTCCGCGCTGATCAACCGGTGCCGTAAGGACGGCTTGGAAGCCTTCATCACGACGCCGACGCCGGTGGTCACGTCGATGAATGGCGTCGAGGTGACCGGGCAGCGCCCGATGGAGTTCGTGACCGAAGCCGACGTCGTGCTGATCGGCAGCGGAGTGAAGACGCGAGACGTGGTCGCCGACGACCGGCTGATCTCCAGGCTGCCGCTCGACCCTTCGCGACAGCTGATCGGTTCACAGTGCTCCGGCGCACTGGTCCTTGCGCGGCTCGGTCTGCTGGGTGGCATGCCGGCTTGCACGGACATGACGAGCCGGCCCTTTGTCGAGGCCTTCGACGTCACCGTGCTGGACGCGCCGTTTCACGCCGAGGGGAACATCGCTACAGCGGGCGGCTGTCTGGCGTCCCAGTATCTCGCCACGTGGGTGATCACCCGGATGCTCGGGGAGGACGCCGCGCGCGACGTCATCGGGTACGTGGCTCCGGTCGGCGAAGACCAGGAGACTGTCGCGCGCGCCATGCGTGCCGTCCACGCGGGAGAGGTCGTACTGGGCTGACGCCCCGCGAGCGGTCCTGCGCGGCCGCCTGCGGTCACGGCGACGACTCCTGAGCGGCCTGTCTTCACGGGTATCTCCCGTCGGCATGTGGCCGAGTTGACCGAGCAGCCGACCGACTCGTGGTGGGCTCAGCGGAGATGTGCACTGCGGGAGCGTCGGGTGCGTGATCGGGGACGTGCGGCTGGTACCGGACCGAACCACGATCTGGTGAGCGTCGACCGGGTAGTCGTGACACTCGTCGTGCTGCGCTTCCGGTTGCCGCATCAGGCGCTGACCGAGCTGCACGACACGAGCCGGTCTGCGGCTGCGTACATGGGAGGACTGTTCGCGTACGCCGAGACCTACGACAGCAGCCGCCGCCGATCCCAGCGGTGGATCACGGTGGAACACGCCATCGCCGAGCCGAGGCAGCGGCGGTCGCTGCAAGGCTGGCTCGGCCGTCAGGAATCCCTGCCCGAGGTCGTGGCCGCGACGGGCGGCCTGCTCTCGGACCGGGCCGCTCGGCATGCCATCCTCCGCAGGCCCAGCACCGCACTCGTCCTTGCCGGACCGGCGGCCCGCTGACGCTTGGAACCAATTCGTCAGGGCGAACACACCGCAAGCTCAATCTCAGAAACACTCAAGACTCTGAGCCGCGATTGCACCGTCTTACGAGAATGAGCAAGCTCGTGCGCAGGTCTGACGAGACCATGTTCCGGCGAGCACTCGCCGCGGGGCCGAACGGCTCGGCGTCGTGGCCTTCGCGCCCCGGCCCCACCGCGGTGATCGAGCAACTCGAAGCGCTGACAGCCGAGTTCGGTATGTCGACTCCGGGGCCGCCACGGTGTTGGGCGAGAGACTGCTCGGGCCACGATGCCCAGCCCGGCGCCGTCGGGTACCGCGGTCGCCGCGAGGGACGTTCAGGCGGGCGGACGGCAAGCGCAGGGTGGAGCTGGAACGGTGCTGCCGGGCGGGTAGATGAGCACAGGAAGCCCCTGGTGGAGACTGATTTCTGGGTGGAAAACCCATCTAGGGGGTTTTCTGCCCCTGTCAGCTCAACTGGCAAGCTCACGCTGGAGGTTACGCACCGCAGGCGCGTGTGGGCCGGAAACGCCGTTGAACACCCTCGCGGCGCGCCCGGGTCTACCCGGGAGTGGTGAAGCGGGCCCGCCACAGGTCGCGGAGCAACGCGATCTCGGCCATGTGATGGATGAATTCGAGGTTGGTCCCCGACAGCACCGCAATGTATGGGTCGTCGGGGTCGGAGCCGTACGGGTACTGCGAGAAGCCGACCATGTCGAGCTGCTCGTCGGTGAGCGCGGCGACGTCGTCGCGCCAGTGGTCGATCAACGCCCAGAACCGCTCGAGTGCCACGGCGGCGGAGGGAGTGAAGTCGACCAGCGTTTTCGGCTCCTGCCGGCGTTCACCGAAGGTCCACTCCCATCTCCCCCCCCGCGAAGTGGAAGTGCAGGTTACCCAGCCGCCAAGCGATGGTCGTGACCGGCGTCGCGTCGGGCTCCGGCGTGCCAGTGTGGGCGAGGATCTGCGCGACCCGCTCGGCACTCACGCTCCAGTCATCGGCGATCTTGGCGACGGTCATGCCGCCGGCGGCCTGCCGGGCGACCTTGGCGTACTCGCTCGCTGGGATGTCCGCCTTGCCCAAGTCGAGCAGCCACTCGCCCGGTCCGAACGCTCTGGGCGTCGTCGCCTCGCCCCGACGCCGGATCGACCAGCAACCAGGCACCGGCTCCCATAGGTACTCCTCGTCGCCAAGCTCCGTCAGCCGCACCTGGGCCATCTCCCTGGCCTGGTCGAACTGGCTGAGCAGCAAGCCCAAACGGTCGGTCCGCACGCCTTCGGTCTCCATGCATTGGTTCCCTTCGTCGTCGCGTCTCGTACCGCACCGCGCTCAGGCGGAAGTTAACGGCTCACCTCACGAGCCGCCAATCCCACCGATTTCCTCGCCAGGCATCTCCGGTGAGCCGAGACGGCTGCCTGATGCTGTGACCACATAGGTTCGCAGCGTTGGTGGTTCGAGTGGTTGGACGGGCGGTGACGTCTGTTCCGGGATGCCAGGCTCCCCGCCTGGATCGACGCAGTCGATGCCGACCAACTGCCCGGCCTCACCGGCTTTGCGTGTGGCGCCATCGCGGCCCCATCCCGCAGGGCATGTCATGCTCCGACCGTAAACCCCCAGGCGTGGCCTCCAGGGCCCCAGGCTCTGCACTGGCGAATGGTCCGAGAAGCCGGAATGGTTGCAGCGGTCCGGTGATGTGCTGTGCATGGCTGGTCCGGCCCTGGTGTGGCGCGGATCACCGCAGCGCGATCCGCGCAGCGGACAGGGAGGAGTGTGGAGATTTCACTACGGGCCCGCGTGCGGGCCGGGGATCCGGACGCGTTCAGGCAACTCTTCGACGAGCACGCTTCGGTGGTTCACCGGCATGCCGTCCGGATGACCGGCAACTGGGTCATGGCCGATGACATCGTGTCGCTGACTTTCCTGGAGGCGTGGCGGCTGCGTGAGCGGGTGTTTCCGGGTGACGACAGTCTGCGCCCGTGGCTGCTGGGGATCGCGACGAACATCACGCGCAACACCGCGCGGGCGGCGCGAAGACACCAGGCCGCGCTCACCAGAGTCCCACCCCCCGACCCCGTGCCGGACTTCGCCGACGAGGTGACACAACGCCTGGCCGACACCGAGGAACTGGCCGCCGCGCAGAAGGCGTTGAGCAAGATGCGCCGCGGGGAGCGTGAGGTGTTCACGCTCTGTGTGTGGGAGGGCCTGGACGCCGCCACGGCGGCCGAGGCCCTGGGCGTGGCCGTCGGCACCGTACGGGCCCGGCTCTCGCGCGCGAGAAGGCGCCTGCGCAAGCTCACCGAGCTCGAACTCGACGGCGGCACGGGCGGAACAGGCATCACAGGCAGCGCAGGTGGCACGGGCAGCATGAACGGTAGGGGCGGCAGCCGCAGCACGGAAGGCGGCATCGGGCAGAGCGGAGTGCAACGCCCGGCCGCGGTCGGACAGTCACTGGGTAGCCGCCATCAGGCGGCTCGGTCCACGCAGGAGAAGAAGCGATGAACACCAACCCGCGACGACGCGATCAGCCGGTCGACTACCAGGATCTGGCCGAGTTGCTGCCCGCGCCGGGCCGTCCGGTGCTCGCTCAGGACCGCCACCGCGTACTGAGGGAACACCTGATGGAGCACATCACCCACGAGACCACCCGCGAGCAGTCGGGTGCGACGAACACCTCATCGAGCATCTCACCGAGCGCCTCACCTGTGATCCCCGCACGTCGGCGCCCCGACCGGCGTCTCGTTCTCGTCGCGGCGCCACTGGCACTGGCCACCGTCGTGGGCCTGGGCGTAGTGGCGGTCGACAGCGCACAGGACGGCAAGCGCGACACAGCTGCCGTAGGTGTCACCGCGGACGACCACCGGAGGGCCACGCAGTTGCTGGATCGGATCGCCCTGGCGGCGGCCGACCGCCCGGCGGTCACGGTACGCGACGACCAGTACATCTACACCAAGTCCCAAGGATCGGCGGGTGAGTTGGGCGTCGATTTCAGCAGTCCCGAAGAGCTCGCGAAGCGCAAGGGGACTTTCAAGGTGGAGGAGTACAAGGGGACCGTCCGGCAAGAGCAATGGGATTCGGTGGACGGCAAGCGGGACGGTTTGAGGAAGGGCGTCGCGCTCACCGACCCTTCCAAGAAGATGGTCATGGACATGGTCGGCACCGGATATCTGACCTTCCGGCAGCTTCAGGCTCTGCCCACCGATCCCGACGCGCTGCTGAAGAAGCTTTCCGGCGACGCCAAGAATGTGGAAGCGAGCCGCGTCACGGAAGTGGTCGTCGAGAACCTCGGAGCCATACTCGACGACGCCACCCTGCTGCCCGACTTCAGTGCCGCGCTCTACCGTGCCACCACCAGGCTCCCGGGTGTGCGCGTTGTGGACCACGTCAAGGACGCCGCAGAGCGGGAGGGTATCGGCCTCACGTTCGACGGCGCCCCGAAGGGCTACGCCTGGGTCTTCGACTCGTCGAGTCTCGTCTACCTCGGAACAACCAAGAGCGCGCTCCTGGGAATTGGCGTCGCGGACAAAACGGGTGAGGTGCCGGTCGGCTCATCCTGAGTCAGCCTCGGCGCCGTCGCGCGGCCAGAGGGCGTCCGCTCCGCCGGACGCCCTTCCCGCGTGGTACGGCTGACAGGGTCTGCAGTTCGCTGATGAATGCAGTCCAAGTGGGGGCGGCCGGAGCAGCCGGAGACGGCCCGGCGTCCGTGGGGGCAGTGCGGCGCAGCCATGCAAGGTGCCGGCGGCGCGTCTTCTCCGCAGCGTCGAGAGACCTGGGAGGAGATGCCCGCGATCAGCCACTTCTAGGGCGTCGAGGCCGTCAGCCTGAAGGCCTTGGTGCAAGGGTGGGTGGCCCGCAGGTGTGTGGCTTGCTGACGACGTTGGGGTTGGGTTTACCCCCGTGTGGTTGGGCCAGTCAGCCGGATACCGGGTCAGGACCTTGTCGAGAATCATGATTTCCGGAGCTGACCAGGCGGACATGAAGGAGCGAGCGTGCTCAGCAGGAACTTGCCGGTCAAAGAAGACAGAGGGCTCAGGGGGCGAACATGGAGCAGGGGCGCCGCAGCCGTTGTCCTCCTCGCCCTGGTAGACGGCATGGAGCTGGCTGTCGGCCCCGTCGCTGCCGCGCACCACGCAGCCGACCGCATCGAGGGAGTGTGGCGCTTGGACGGCTACGGCACCGTGCTGTCCATCGAGGACGGGCGGCTGCAGGAATACCAGGCGACCGCCGTCAGCTGTCTGCGAGGCGACACGGCACGGCGCACCGGCCAGGGTGGCAGCGGCTCGGTGTCCTATACCGGCGACGACGCGACTGTCTACCGGATACGCCCCGCAGCGGGCGGAGTCGGCGCGATCTTGCACTTCGACGGCTCGGTCGGCGACCGCAGGCTGCTGCGCCTTCCAGCACTGCCTGCCAGCTGCGCCGAGGCCGCACCGACGGGAGCGCCGGCGACCTTCGACGTCTTCTGGCAGACCTTCGAGGAAAACTATCCCTTCTTCGCGGCCAAGAAGATTGACTGGTGGGCAGTCAGGGACCGATACCGCCCAAGGTCTACGACGGTATGCCCGACACCGAGCTGTTCGCCCTTCTGCGGGAGATGGTGCTGCCGCTGTACGACGCGCACGTGGGAATCGACGCCGGTGACACCGAGGGCTTCGGGCAGAGCCGCCCTGGCACCATGATCCCCGGCCCCGGACTTGACCAGCAGGCCCAGGCGTTCGTCGAGCAGCACGACCTCCCCGGCACGCGACTGCGGACCTTCGCGAACGGGCGCATCGGATATGCCCGGTTGCCGGACGGAGCCGGCTACCTGCGGATCTCCGGCTTCGGTGGATACGACGGCAACAGCCCTACCTACGCGCGCAACAGCGCCATCCTGGATCAGACGCTGAGCCAGGTGATCAGGCCAGGGCTCCGTGGTCTGGCGCTGGATCTACGGATCAACGGGGGCGGTTCCGATGCGCTGGCCCTGCAGGTCGCCGAACGCCTCACCGACCGCGCGTACGTGGCGTACGCCAAGCGGGCACGCAACGACCCGGCCGACCCAGGTCGCCACACCCGCCCGCAGTCGGTACGCGTCCAGCCGGCACCCGACCGGTTCCGGTACACCGGCCCTGTCGCAGTGCTCACCGGCGGTGAGACCTACAGCGCCGGCGAGACCCTCACCCAGGCCCTCATACAGCGCCCGGCGAGGACCGTACGGATTGGACAGAGCACGCAGGGTGTTTTCTCGGACGTTCTGGAGCGCATCCTCCCGAACGGCTGGACCTTCGGCCTGCCGAACGAGGAGTACCGCACCCCGTCCGACGGCAAGACCTTCGACGGTGAGGGCATCCCCCCTGACATCCGCACGGGCAACTTCGTTCAGGAGATAGCCAAGGGCACCCACGACTCCGCGTTCGCACAGGCTCTCGCGGTAATACTGTGCCAATCCGAGTAGTGCCGCTCTGCCTCCTGCCCGACCGCAGTGCCGGCGGCCGGGTGCTGTCTGTTCTCGTGGGCACCGACCCCGGCCTCGAGCGAGGCACTTCCGCGATGCTGAACAACCGCTGTCGGAACTCGGGTTCTGGCTCGACTTCTGGGCCGAGTGACGCTCCGTCAAGGCTGGACGTCGAAGAGAGCGAAGGAAAGTGGCGGCGAGGCGAGTACTGCGCGAAGGCGGGTGAGCATCGCCCGCCATTGCTTCCAGTCCTCCTGGTCGACCCAATTTGAGACCGACTCCGCCTCGTCGCCGGCGGCGATGCGGGCGAGGGCTTCGTCAGCGAGCGCCCGAAGGTCATCGGGAAACACGGGCATGGGTGTTTCTGGGCCGTAGGGCGTGTCGACGGGTTCGCCTTCGGGGCATTGCGCCGCGATCAGTGCGGCGGCAGCCACCGCTTCTTCTGCTTCCGCGAGGTAGCCAGTGGCATCGATCGTCCGGATGAGGACGCCTCGGATCAGGGCTTCGCATGCCTCGGGTTCGGCGTCGTCGAGAGCGTTGGCGAAGTCCGCAGCTGTGTCGTTGTCGAAAGGACCGATGTCCCAGGTGCCCATGCCGATCTCCTTGCATAGCTTCGCCGGGACCCTCGCACCAGGCACCGACAAAGCGACTGCGGGGCGAGCAGAACTCGTTCGCGTGGAAGGTCGAAGCCTGCGCGGCCGAAAATCTGGCGTTTGGCCATCTTGATCCGGTTGATGTGGCCTTCGACGACTCTGTAGTTCCAAGGCAGGGTGAGGCCGGCGATGACGGCGTCGCGGCCTCGGTCGATGCCTGCGGCGAGGGTGTGGAGGCTGGGCAGGTCGTCCTGCCGGACGCCATCGAGCCAGTCCGGCAGGCGCTCGCCCTGGCGGCTGGTGAGCATGGCCGCGAAGGATCGGACGTGGTGGGTGAGGGCGGCGAGTTCGGGGCAGTGCGTTCGGACGGTCTTGAGCTGGACCTGCTCGGACTCGGTGGGGCTTTTCGGGTGCCGCAGTATCCATTTGGCGACGGCTCGCGGCGAGGGCGGCCGGGCGGTCACCGGCCGTGGCGAGGTGCGCTTGTCGTTTCTGGGCGTCGGCGAACTGCTTGACCGTGCGCATCTTGCCCAGCGCATCAGAAGGGCAGGCCTCGCAGGTCCACGCTGATGGTCGGATGAGGCAGGCCGGCCAGGTCGTAGATCATGGTGATCAGTGGCGAGGTCCGAGCGCCGTCGGGCTGCTGGAAGGTGACGGGTACGGAGAGTCGGCTCCATCCCAGCTGTGTGTAGAGCGGGACGAGGTCCGGGCGGCAGAGCAGAATCATCGTCTCGGCGCCGGCCGCTCGTGCGTGTTCGACCGCCACGCTGATCACCGTCCGGGCGATGCCCTGGCCTCGATGGGCGGGGTGCACCAGCACGCCGCCCAACCCCGCGGCGCGGCGCGGAGATCCGTCGAAGGCCATGTCCCGCAGCAGCCATCCCGCGGAAGCCACCGGTCGGCCTTCGGAGACAGCGGTGAGGGTGTGCTGCTTGTCGGCCCACACCAGAGCGAACCCGTTCACCCCGCAAGGGTCGGACAGGCCAGCGCGGAGTGCGGCTCCATCACCCGGAGAACCGGGACCCAGCACATGGATCAATCGGAGGTCCGCACCACCGTCGTACACCACCACATGCTTCGCGGTGGCCGTGCCGGCGGGGTCAAACCGGTAGCGCAGACAATGCAGGCCGCTGGACTCGACAGTCCCGTCCGCCTGGGCACCCAGGCGGCGCAGTACCGAGATCGAGGCTGTGTTGCCGGGCAGGACGAAGGCGAAGACGGCAGGGAGCGAGAGGCGGCGAAACGCCAGGTCCAGGCACGCACGGCCCGCCTCGCCGGCGATCCCACGGCCTTGGGCCCGTGGCTGCACGGCGAAGCCGAGGTCAACTCCGTGCTGGGCCCGATTGCGCAGTCCCACCCGGCCCAGAAACGCGTGCGTCGCAGCATCCCTGACCGCGAAGTCGCCGTAGCCATGTCTGGTCCAGTGGGCGACGTGGTCGTCGCACATGGCCCTGGCCGCAGACCGACTGTCCGCCCGGCCGGTCGCCAGCCATCGCATGACGCTGTCCTGACTGACCACAGCCTCAAAGAGATCGTCGCTGTCCCCGCGGCGGATCGGCTCCATCACAAGCCTCTGGGTGCGCAGAACGGGGCCACTTGACCGGGCCACTCAGCAACTCCCCTCGACCAAGGACTGACCAAGGACTGAAGGAGCGTACCCGGCGACTCTTTGAGCGATCGGGAAATACCTCCTCAGCAGTCCGAGACGCGCCCTGGCCTGGGCGTTGACGTCCAGGTGCCCCGCCCGCCGGATGGTCTCCTGCAGTACGTGGATCATGGCTGGCGCCTACGGTCACCGCCGTCGAACCAGTGAGATAGTGGCATCGTCGAAGAAGGCGATGACTGCGCCGTCGTCGTCCAGGCCGCACGACGGGCGGCGCCGCAGGCGGTTCAGGTCGTTTCGGTACGGAGAGCAGCAAGTCCAGCGCTGGCCGGACCGCACCGCTGTCTGCCGCTCAGTCGCTGTTCTGAGTCTTGTGCCATGGCGATGCAGCGCGGGTCCTCTGTGCAGGAAGCCATCGCGCATCGTAGCGGCCCCGCACGCTCCGCGAATTGCCGTACGGCGCGACCCACTCGGACAGGGGCACTCTGAACGAGCGTCAGCGGCCGCCCGCCCTCCTCGCCCAGCTACTTGTCCCCCCACCGTTGAGTCCGGCGCCGAGGCTCGTACGAGGGGTGGACGAGGATGCTGCTGCCACTACGGCGCGTACCTGCAAGGTCACGCCGTAAGGCGTGACCTTGCAGGATGGGCTGAGGTCGCGTCATGCGAAGTGCAGTTGCGACAGTACTGTAGCGATGCGGAGTTCATGATTGTGCAGGTCAACGGGGACGGCGGAGCCACCGCCGTGCCGGATCGTGCTGCTGACACCTGTGAGTGGCACGGAGAGCCTGGACGCCGTCACCGGGCCCCCACCTGAAGGGCTCGCATCGTCCGAGCGAGCCGATACGCTAGCCCATCAGGTCCGGCGCGATTCAGGCGTTCCTACCAAGCCACCGGCAGCTCCAGCGGAAAGCGCCGGATCGTCTCCGTGTCCCACCGCACTTCCTCCGGCGGCACCGCAAGCCGCAGCCCGGGGAAGCGCTTCAAGAGGCGCCCGATCGCCACTTCCATCTCCGCCATGGCCAAGGGCACCGCGATGCATCGGTGTCCGCCCCAGCCGAACGTCATGTGCGGCTGGTAGGGCCGGTCGGGGTCGAGGACGTGCGAGTCCGGGAAGCGCTTCGGGTCCCGGTTGGCCGTCAGGTACGACACGTGGACGAAGTCGCCCGCCCGGATCCGTACGCCGTCCAGCTCCACGTCCTCAAGGGCCACCCGGGGGATACCGACCCCCTTACGGAACGGGATGTGGCGGAGCATCTCCTGCAGGACGTCAGTCAGGGACTCCGGCCGACGCCTGAGGTGTTCCATCAGGTCGGGACGCGTCAGGAGCAGGTATGCGATGTCGCTGATCTGGCACGTTGCCGTGTCCTGGCCGCTGAGTGTCAGCGTCAGTGCCATGACCGCCAGTTCCCTGTCGTCCAGCTGATCCTCGCCGTCTCGCGCTGCGGCCATCGCGCTGATGAGGTCCTTGCCGGGTGAGCTCCGGCGCTGCTCGACGAGTTTGGCGAAGTAGGCCGTCAGATCGGCCTTGGCGCTCGCCGCAGCCTCCTTGTTGCCCGCGCCGACGACGAGCAACTGGCGCACGGACTCCTGCATCTGGGGCCAGTCCTCCTGTTCGACGCCAAGGAGGTCCAGGATGGTGTGCTGGGGAAGCGGGTCGGAGAGGTACTGAACCAGGTCCGCCGGCGAGCCGTCCTCCTCCATCCTGTCCAGCAGGACGTCCGCGAGCCAGATGATCCGGCTCCGCATTCCGTCGACCTGCTGCTGGGTGAAGGCCTGCGAGGCCAGCTGGCGGACACGGCTGCTGTGCGGCGGGTCCATCACGTTGATCGATTCGGGCGAGACGATGGGCTCCGGGGTCAGCCGGGGGTAGTCGTGGCCGATGATGGCGGCCCGGCTGAGCCGGTGATCGGTGGTCACCTGCTTGACGGCGTCGAATCCGGTGATCAGCCAGGCGTCCGCATCGCCGTAGGGAAGCCGGATGCGAGTGGGGGAATCGCGGTCCATCAGGTCCGCGAGCTCAGGGTCGAACTCCAGGGCTTCGCTGAAGTCGAACGGGCAGATGTTTGTCTCGTTGTCCGCAGTCATCAGGCGGCTCCTCCGGGCGTGCGTACGACGTTGGTGGTGTCCACGGCCCGGCGAATGGCCTTGGCGAGGCTGACGGCGTCGCCGACGGCCCAGTAGTGGACGAAGAACAGGTGTGGATCGTCGGTGAGGTTGTGGTGGCGCGCCTCGACGAGTTTGACGCCACCGCGCGGCAGGGCCACGAGGACGGGTTGGACTTCCTTGGCGATCACGACCAGGTCACCGCTGAGGGCGGCCTTTCCGCCGCCGAGCGGCTGGAAGTTGACGGAGGTGGTGGCGACCCGTCTCGGGGGCAGGATCGCAGGGCCGTCGGCGACGGTCTCGCGGCGGGCATCTGAAATTCTGCAGTTCGCGCTCGGTGACCACGGCGTCGCCCAGCAAAAGCGTGCCGTGGTCTGGGTGATGGACATAGAACACGCGCGTGCCCAGAACGAGCGCGCGGTTGATCCGGATGCCGCGAGAGAAGGCCGTGAGGTCCCGGCGCGGCAAGCCCGTGTGGTACATGAACCGCCTCAGGTCACCGGTCGGGCCGAGAGCGTTGCCCACGCCCGCCCAGTCCGCCGGCTTGGTGATTACCGGCTCGGCCGGGGAGCGGTCCTCCGGTCCGGCGGACAGGGCGCGGGCCCTGGCAGGCACACCGGTGAGCACGGGCGCAAGGGCGGCCGCGGCCGGCACACGGCGCCGGGACGGGGTGTGCCGAGAGTGGGTGTCCTGCTGTCGCTTGTCAGCCATGTCATATGCCTCCTGGCGCGATGGAAGCACAGGAGACCTCGCGGAACGCTGATCGGCACAGCCAGATCCCGCCAGGTGGGCTAACTGGCTGCCGCCTATGGCCCGCGCCTGCACAGCAGCTCGCCGCGCGAGCCATCGAGGCCATCTCACCCAGCGTCTGCCGGAGATGCCGTGGCGGCCGAAATGTGACGCGGCGCCGAGTGGTGCGGTGATGCGGACCGCGCGGCTCCGCTCAGGATCGTGGCGGAAGGCGCCTGTCTGCCCGCGTCCAGGCGGTCCGTGCTGCCCGCAGGTGGTCAGCAGAACGATCCGACACGGAGGCGGCTGTGCCACCCCGATGAGGCGTGGACCGAGCGCCGCTGAACCACGCTGACGACCGAATGCCGAGTGCTGCCCGCCACGACTTCTACGACGAGGTCGCCCCAGGCGGGTGTGCAGGTGTCGTCGTCCTTCTTCGGCGACATGCGTCACCCATATGGCCTACGCGTGCGCGCCTGTCGCTGCCGCGCTTCGGCGGGAAGTGGCGCAGCCGAGCCGTCCAACCCGTCCCAGCCGTACAGGCCCGCCGCCTGGTGAAGGCGCTCCAGGCCGTCCGACTGGAAGATGCCGTCCAAGCCCCGGAGCCCCGGATGGCCGACCGGGGAACAGGTAACCGTCAGCAGGTTCTGGTCGGCGCTCGAAGTCCTTCGGGGATCGACGTACGTGTCCGAATCGTGCTGCGTCAGGAACATCCGATCCTCAGCCGGATGGCGCGCGCCCGGCCGTCACGCCGACATGGCCTGCTCGCCGCTTTCGGCGCCTTCCGCGCAGGCGGCGGCCAGGTCGTCCAGGGACAGGTGCAGGGCGTGGGCCAGGGCTGCCACGGTGAAGAAGGCCGGGGTCGGGGCCCGGCCGGTCTCGATCTTGCGAAGCGTTTCAGCGGACACCCCGGCTGCTGCTGCCACGTCGACCATGCTGCGGTCACCACGGGCCCGGCGGAGCAGGATCCCGAAGCGCTCTCCACGTTGCCGCTCTTGCGGACTCAAAGGAACTCTCACCATACCCGTGATACTAATACCGGTATAAGTATTGGGTAGAGTCGCATGGCAGGGAGTCACGACACATGGTGGAGATCAAGACCGACACGGCACTGGAGGCGATGCGAGAAGCCGGACGCGTCGTGGCCCATGCACTCGCAGCCGCCCGCGCGGCGGCAGCTGTGGGAGTTCGCCTGCGCGAACTCGACGAAGCCGCCCGCACCGTTCTCACCAAGGCCGGAGCACGTTCTCCGTTCCTGGGCTACCAGCCCTCCTTCGCCCCGACCCCCTTCCCTGCCGTGATCTGCGCGTCCGTCAACGACGCCGTCTCGCACGGCATCCCCGACGACTATCGCCTGCGCGACGGCGACCTGGTCAGCATCGACTGCGGAGCCGAACTCGACGGCTGGACCGGCGACGCCGCGATCAGCTTCACCGTCGGTATCCCTCGCCCCGCCGACCTCGAACTCATCGCCGCCACCCAGCAGGCCCTGGACGCCGGCATCGCCGCCGCCACTGTCGGCCACCGGATCGGCGACATCTCCCATGCCATCAGCACGGTGGCCCGCAAGGCCGACTGCGGCATGCCGGCCGACTTCGGTGGCCACGGCATCGGCCGCCAGATGCACGAAGACCCCCACGTTCCCAACCACGGACGACCCGGCCGCGGCTTCCCCCTGCGCCACGGCCTCGCCCTCGCCATCGAACCCATGCTCATGGCCGGAGGACGCAACGACTACCACACCGACCCCGACGGATGGACCCTGCGCACCATCGACGGCAGCCGAGCCGCCCACATCGAACACACCATCGCCATCACCGAGGACGGCCCCCGCATCCTCACCCTGCCCTGACCTCGAATCCGCTCCCACCCGGCAGCCAGACACATCGGCCATGCTCGGCCATGCTCGGCCAAGCACCGACCACCGATCACGGCTCCTAGCGGCGCCGAGCCCTGGCCGGCAGTACCGGCAACCCTTGAGCGCGGAGCGGACGGCGCGTCGGCGCAGGGCGGTTCACCGTCCCGAACCATTCACCCCGAGATCGGTCGTGTCCCTTCCATGCCTGCGGCCCGAGCCGTGTCGCTCACCTTGACCGTCTCCGAGCATCACCGGCTCAAGAAAATGGCCTACGGCCACAAGACCCCACATCAGGCCCGGCAGCACGCAGCCACCGTGCTGCCGGCTGCCCGTGGGGCTCCAATGCCCGGAAATCCGCGCAGACGCGGCTGCATGTGGACACGGTGCCGGTGCGCACCTGGCGGGGCAGGTTCGCCACCGGCGGCTTGCCCGCCCTCGCCGCCCGCAAGCGGTCCGGTCCGCCGGCCTCGTTAACCGTGTTGCAGGTCGCCGAAGTCAAGGCGCTGGCCCGCCAGTTACCCGCCAAGACCAGCACCCGCAGTCGTGCTGGTCCTGCCCGGAGCTGGTCCGGAGGCGGTTGACCGGACCAGCTCCGGGTCGAACTCTCCTTCCACCATGCGGCGCTGGCTCAAGCAGGACGCGCTCAATTCCTGGCAGTACCAGTCCTGGATCTTCGTACGCGACCCGCCTTCCGGCCCAAGGCCGCGCGTGTGTTGGACCTGTACACCCGCACGTTCGACGGCACCGCGCTGGGCGAGGACGAGTACGTGATCTCGGCGGACGAGAAGACTTCCATCCAGGCTCCCGGCCGCCGAACCCATAACCGGCATCGTGCCCTTCATGAACCTTGTCACCCAGGTCATGTCCTCCGAGCCGTACGCCAGTGCCAGACGCGTCTTCTGGATCGTCGACAAGACCGCTACAACGCCACGGCGCAGCCGTTCCAGTGGAGGTTCACCACCTCCGACCTGGATGAACTGCCGGCCCGGCTCGACGTCGCGTCTGCATCTCCTGACGCTGCCACCGCGTCCCCCGCCCCCGTTCCCCGCCAACCAAGCGGCCGGGGGTTAGCCCTACCTAGAGGTGGGCGGGTACCACGATCGTCCCGCGCGGTCACTTCCGAGATGCTGGGCCCATAAGCCGGTGGTTACCCAATGATTCCATGGGAGTTGGCTCGTGCGTGAGCAGGCATGGCAGAGGTTTCGTTCGTCCGGGCGGCGGAGTGGTCGGCGTAGAGCCGTGCCGGCCGCGGCCGCGGTGGCCGTCGGCGTCATGACGATGGGCGCCCTGGCCCCGCCCGTGGCGTCTGCCGCCGCCGGGCCGAACACCGTCCAAAGGGGCCTGAACGCGCTGGTTCACGCGGACGGCGTGCCCGCCGCGCTGGCGAGCGTCAAAGACCGTGACGGCCGCACCCGCACCTACACCGCAGGGGTCGGTGACCTGGCCACCGGAGCGAAGGTGCCCCGGGACGGTCAGGTGCGCATTGGCAGCAACACCAAGACGTTCACGGCGGTGGTCGTGCTGCAACTGGTCGGTGAAGGCAAGATCGGCCTTGACGCCCCGGTCGACACCTATCTGCGCGGTCTCGTCCGCGGGGACGGGATCGACGGACGCCACATCACCGTCCGCCAACTACTCCAGCACACCAGCGGACTTCCCAACTACAGCAAGTTCCTCAGCGACGACATCCGCTACTACGACCCTCGCGAACTCCTCGACCTCGCTCTCCAGCACAAGGCCGACTTCGCCCCCGGCACGAACTGGGCCTACAGCAACACGAACTACCTGGTGGCCGGCCTGATCGTGCAGAAGGTCAGCGGCCGTCCCCTCGCCGAGGAGATCGACCAGCGCGTCATCAAACGCATCGGACTGCGCCACACCTACTTCCCCGCCCCAGGAGAGGAGACGATCCGGGAGCGCCATCCCAGGGGTTACTACCAGGATTCGGCAGACGCGCCTCTGGTCGACGCCACGGAATGGGACCCTTCCTGGGCCTGGGCTGCGGGCCAGATGGTGTCCACCAACTCCGACCTGAACCGGTTCTTCACCGCGCTGTTGGCCGGCCGCCTTCTCCCGAAGGCTCAGCTCGACCAGATGCGCACCACCGTCCTCGCCAGTTACCCCTTTCCCGCCGGTGCCCGCTACGGGCTGGGACTCGTGAGCACGCCGCTGTCGTGCGGCGGGGTGTACTGGGGCCACGGCGGCAGCATGACGGGATACGAGACCCGAGGCGGCGTCACCGAGGACGGCCGCGCGGCCAACGTCACCGTGACCATGCAGCCGAGCCAGGCAGTCAAGGAGCGCATGGATGGTGTCGTGGACACGGCCCTGTGCCGCTGAACCGCGCCGCTTAGTCATCAACTCAATTGGTGATCCCTTTGCCCTGTACGCGTGTTGATGGTTGATCACCTGGTCCCCGACGGGCTGTGGGGACTGTTTCAGCGGGTGGTGCTGGAGGCGCGACCAGGCCGCAAGGCGGTGGTCGCCAGGTGGGCGCAGGTCCCGCCGGTGTTCGGACCATCTGGGGCGACGGCTCACCGGCGGTTCATGGAGTGGAGCCGTCGGCGCATGTAGGCCAAACTGCACCGCCTCATCCTGGACGAGTTGGGTTCCAGGGGCGAGTTGGACTGGTCGCGATGCGCAATCGACTTGGTCAACACTTGACTATTCCTCGGCCCCCAAGAGCCAGGCTGCACTGCACTCGGCGGTGCGGCCGCGGACCGTGCGTTCACCTTCGTGGCAGCGGCTACGGCGGTGAACCACTACCCACTGTTAACCCACAGGATTGGATCCTTGCCTGCGTTGACCAGACGCCCGGGATGACGGTGTGGTTTTCGAATCCGGGAATCCCCGTTGGGGCCCTACGACGAGGGCCCGGCTCAGCACTGCTGCTCGTACCAGAGGCCGACATACTCTCTGGCGGCGATGTCCTCCCGTGTGCCCACGATCAGGTTCATGGTGAATACGTTGTAGTCGATCGCCTGCCCGGCCATTTGCGCGAAGAGCACGAGATCGCCCTCGTCCGGTGCCATGTCCCACGGGTTGGAGAACCCGCCGATCTGCACGCAGACGCCGGGGCGATGTCCGCCGAAGGCAGCGTCGAGGACGGCTTCCTCGAAACTGTCCAGCGCGTCCTCGTCTCCGTCGCCGTCCAAGAACGCGCGGGTATGCGGGCCTCCTTGCCAGTCGCTGTCGAGGGTCAGTCCGGGCACGGGATACAGGGTGCGTGGTTCGTAGACCCTGATCTGCATGGCCTCACCGTTGAATTCATGCGTCGCGGCGCGCTCCGTGGTGCGTGCTCCGGCAGGGATGTGGAGCACCACGGACGACTCTGGCGGGTACTCGATCTCGGTGAAGAACAACAGGTGCCCATCGGCGGGCAGTTCGATGTCCAGTACGTCGTGGGGCAGGGCCGCGCAGTCGACGCTCAGCACGAGCGGCGCTCTCCCTTCAGGCCAGTCCACCCCGTCCGGCAGTGCGGGGAGCCCGCCCGTTCGTGCGGCGGAGCGGACGTTTTCCCGCCGGGACGGAGGCACTTCCTTGTGCGGCACCAGATAGAGGCATGGCCGGAACCGGGCCATGAACTCCTGCGCGACGGGCCCGGGAACGCCGTACTCGGCGGCTGTCTCGTGAACGAGCCGCTCGTCGATCGATGTCATGCCCGCGATCGTGCCATGGGCCACTGACATGTCGCGGATCGTCGCATACGACGAACTCGGCCACGGTCTTTGCCGTCGGCCGGTGCGTACCCGACAGCACCGTATGGAAAGCGACCCTGGACGCGCCGGACTGCCCCATTGCAACGGCATCTCCGGCGCGAACCTTCAAGGCAGCCAGGCTCTCCTGCCACGGTGCGGCGCATCCCGCCCATCCACTCGCGCCGCGGATCGCGTCGGTGAAGGCCGGCCAAGCTCCACATCGACAAGGGCTGCGACTACGACCACCTGCGCCGATGCCTACGGCCGCCCGGCACCGCATCGCCCGCACGGGTGTGCGGGCCATGCGGCGAGGGGCCACGGCCTGCGGATCTACGGCCGGGACTGCTCTGGACGAGCTGGTCCACGGCGCCGCCAGCTAAACGGATCCTCCGAGCTCGTCCGCCTGAGCGTCGCTGATGAGATCCGACGATTGATCAGCCGGCTCACCGACCGCCGCCCCACCCGGGTGGATTGCATCCTGCACTTGTCGCACGGGTGGCGGCGGCGACGCCGGTATCAAGCCCGCATCAGCCACTACGAACGACGCGGGCACAGCCCGTAAGACCGCCCTGCACCCACAACAAGAACCGTTGCAGTGTCAGCGGGCGTCGATGAGTTCTCGCTCCGCATCGGGCCGTGGTGAAACGATGCCCGACCCGGCCACCGACCCTACGGTGATGGCATGACGGTGCTCAACGGTTGGAGGCGGCGAGGGCGAGCCCCGAGCCGCACGCTCGACGTCCTGGGCGTGGCTGTGCTGTGCGTGCTGTCGGTGGTGGCTGCCTCGGTCGACCCGCACGAGCACGAGTTCGTGCTGCGCTGGTCCGCCGTGGTGCTGGCTGCCGTCGGCTGCTTCGCGTTGCTCTGGCGGCGCCGTCACCCGTTCGGAGTACTGGCGGTCACCATTGGCTGCGGGGTGATCTTTCAGATGCTCGGCTTTCGGGAGAGCCCGCTGGTGACAAGCCCGGTTCTGGCGTCCATCTACAACGTGGCCCTGCGGACCGACCGGCGTACCGCCTGGACCGCGGCCGCTGTCTCGGCTGCCGTCCTGGTGGGCGCCGACGCGGTGTGGACCTCGAATTCGTGGCTGGACCCGGACAAGGCCGCGATGGTGGCCTGGACGGCCCTGCCGGCCGCCGTCGGGGACGGGCTGCGCTCACGGCGCGCCTACGTGGCGGCCGTGGAGGAAAGAGCGGAGCACGCCGAGCGCACCCGCGAGCAAGAAGCACAGCAGCGAGTGGCGGCCGAACGTGTTCGGATCGCACGCGAACTGCACGACATCGTCGCGCACCACATCGCCTTGATCAACGCTCAGGCAGGCGTCGCCGTCCACCTGGTGGACCAGCGCCCGGAACAAATCCTGACGGCTCTGGAGAACATCCGGGACACCAGCCGCTCCGCGCTGGACGAATTACGGGTGACCGTAGGCCTGCTGCGGCAGTCCGACGAGCCGGTGGCGCTCCGCGACCCGATGCCGGGCCTCGCGCAAGTACCAGCACTTCTGGCATCGTTCGAACGCGCCGGGCTGGCCGTGAGCCACACGTGGCTGGGCATCACCGAACCGCTCGAGCCGGCGGTCGACCTGGCCGCGTACCGCATCGTGCAGGAGTCCTTGACCAATGTGCGCAAGCACGCCGGGGCCGACCATGCCCGACTGTTCCTGCACTACCACGGTGAACGGCTGACGATCACCGTCGAGGACGACGGGTGCGCCGGACCGCACCATCCTCACCCGGGGGCCGGTCACGGGCTGATCGGGATGCGTGAGCGGGCTACCACGATAGGGGGCACGCTGTTTGCGGGACCGCGCCCCGAAGGCGGTTTCACCGTGACCGCGGAACTCCCGCTGCGCCCCGGTCCGGCAGGAAATCGGAGACATGAGCATGACGATTCGCGTACTGCTTGCCGATGACCAGGCCCTGCTGCGGGGCACCTTCCGCATGCTGTTCGACGCCACGGACGACATGGAGACCGTGGCCGAGGCGTCCAACGGCCGTGAGGCGGTCGAGCTGGCCGGCTCACAGCGCCCGGACGTGGTCCTGATGGACATCCGTATGCCGGAGATGGACGGCCTCGAGGCGACACGGCTCATCACCGAGTCCGAGGATCTCGCAAGTGTGAAAGTGCTCATCCTGACCACCTTCGAAGACGACGAGCACGTCGCCGACGCACTGCGTGCGGGTGCGAGTGGCTTTCTTGGCAAGGGCGCGCGACCCGAGGAACTCCTCGATGCCGTCCGAACGGTCGCAGACGGCGAGGCGCTGCTGTCCCCCTCAGCGACGCGCGCATTGATCACTCGGTTTCTGGCCCAGCCGGACCCATGCCCGGCCGCCGTACACGAGCGGCTGGAGAGCTTGACACCGCGGGAACGCGACGTCACGAGCCTCGCCGCACTGGGCCTGTCCAACGACGAGATCGCCGAGCGCCTGTTCGTCAGCCCGCTGACCGCCAAGACCCACATCAACCGGGCCATGACCAAGCTGGCAGCTCGTGACCGCGCCCAGCTCGTCGTCATCGCCTACCAGTGCGGGCTGGTCAGTCCGGCTACGGAACCAGATCAATCCCAGCAACCCGCATAGCCCCCGGCTCGGTGCGTCCACCTTCTGCCCCAGCCGCAGGCCGACGTACCGTGTACTGCAGCCGTGGTAGCCGGAAGTCGCTGCGTGGGGACGACGCGCTGAGGGCCGCTCCTGAGCCAAGGTGAAACCCTGAACGGAGGTTTCACCATGACCGCAACCCAGTGCCTGACGAAGTCCGACGAGAAGACGGCCCTCGAGGAATGCCGCACGATCCGTGAACTTCTGGCCGGAAGCGAACGCAAGACCCTCGCCTCCGATGAGGCGGGTGCGGTGCGAGCTCACCTGGCGACCTGCCACACATGCCGGGGCGAGTACGACCGCCTCGCAGCCGTGCCCGCACACCTATCTCTGCTGCGCGACGCTCTGGCCTGCGGCAAAGGCCGAAGCACGCGGACTCACGCGGGTACCCGGCCCGATCGCGGCCACGCGTCGCCCCGTCACCGCAGGCCACACCGAGCGAACCTGACCATGCAGCTCACGCTGTCCCAATGGGTCAGCAGGACCACCTCGCACATCCGGTGAGCAGGCCTCGCGGAAGCGACGACGTGCCTGGGGCGGAACGGCATGGGGACCCATCTGCGGCGTCTCACTGGCGACCGGCGAAGAGCACTCGTACGGTTCATGGAGAGACGGACGGCGGAGGGGTCCACCGCCCCGCGATCGCTGGAGTTGGACGACACCGGCTGCCTTGAAGGTGCAGTCCCCGTCGACGCGTACGAACATTCAAGACGTATTGGGTGTGGGCGACGTCGTTGACCACGGGAGTGGGGCCGTCGGTCTGACTCTTGGGCCTGGCGATCGCCTCAGGGGAGTACGCAGGGGAAGCCTCAGCGGAGTACTCAGCGGAAGTACAGCGACGCCTTTTCCAGGACGTGACGCGTGAACATCCCGCCGTACACGACCTTGCCCCGGTACATGGTGACTCGGGTGGCCCTCGAGGCCGGCGTCTCCACCGTGACGGGTCGGCCGATCAGGGACGTCCCGAGGATCCGTGCGTCTTTGGCAGCCCAGTTCCTCGCGGACGGCTGGACGCTGCCGCCGGCCAGGGCGGGCAGGATCATGGTCGCGTTGCGGGCGCCGGGCAGACCGCTGCGGAGACTCTTCACATAGTCCATTGCCCACCCGGTGAACTCGGCCATCGAGGCGTCGTCGACCTCGGGGGTAGCGGCGGCGAGGACGAACAGCTCCACCTTGGTGCCGAACCACCGCACCCTGCGGTTCGAGCGACTGCCGATCACTACCCGGTAGTCGCGCCAGGTGGTTGCGGTCACCCCGCATCCGTCGGTCGCCAGCCGCTCACGGAGTGCCTCCAGGTAGGCGTTGGCCGCGTCGGCCGACGGCGCCCCATCAGTTCGCTGCGGAGTCATGTGTGGATCCTCCATCACCTTTGGGGCAAGGGGAAGTTGGCCCTCCCGGCCGGGCACACCGAAGTGACGACCACCGGCGTGGTCGGCGCGTGCGCAGGGAGTCGGGTCCGGGTCGCTTCAGGGCAGGACGCGGGCCGGACGATATCCCGGAATCGGGTGTCCGCTCCCGGACGGATAACTGCTCCCCAGCGTGGTGTGATCACCAGCCTCACAGCCCACTCACCCTTCACACGCTGTCGGGCCCCGCGGGCACGCACAACCGAAAGCCCGGAACACCACCACCCTGACCTGCCCCGCGCCGCAGCGCCTCCGTGAAACAACGCAATCCGTCACGTAGCCGGGTCGCGGCCCCACGGACGACACGGCGACTTGGCCGCCCCCGGCCGGGGATGATGTGCCGCAGCATGGCCCACCATGGTGCGAAGACCCGTGGCACGCAAGCAGCTTCGGGCTCCCACCGTTCCGAGCTGCGGAGCGACTCGTTTGGCGATGGTCGGACCGACAGTCGGGAGAGGGACGTCAGACCTCCGGCCGAGCGATCGTCCCGGGCTCGAGGCTCCTTGCGCAGGCGGCGAGAGCGACGGTACGAGATTCCACCGTATGGATGTGGTGCTCACGAGCACGTCGAAGTCCGGGAGCCCCGAGTCCGCGAGGACGATATGAGTGATGCCCAGGCGGGCCGGCTGGGCCCCGACAGGCCGCAGTTCAGGCGGCGCAGTGTCGGGTTGGCGGAGACAGAGCCAGTCAGAGGAAATTCTTCCGCACGCCACGGCCGGGGGGTCTGAGCGCCGGCCGGATCATGCTCCAGAACTTCCTCGTCGACTCCCCGGGCCGGCTGCGGTGGCACGCTGCTGGCTCGGAAGCCCACGTCAGGTTCACTCTGACCTGGATTTCCGTACGGCATGGCCTGCCGCGCGGGTCAGTTTCGGGCGGCTCAGGACGTCGGTGCTGTCGAGGAACTGGTCCACGGAGCCGACGGGCAGCAGATCGCGAAGCGTCGGGTCCGTGATGCGGGCCGTGAGGGCCTTGGAGAAACGGTCGGCGCGCAGGACCTGGAAGGGGCGGGAGTGGTAGGGGCGAGTGGCGGGGTCGACGCGGTCGGTCAGGCCCAGTTGGTTGTGCAGGCCCGCGACCGTCTCGTAGGCGTGCGCCAGATGCTGCTCGCGGTCGCGCCAGTCGGTTGCGGCGAGGACGGCGGTGAGGTCGGGGGTGAGGCGAGGGCCCATGGGGGTGCGAGCGAACGCGCTGCCGAGCCACTTGTTGTAGGGCGGATAGCGGCGGTCCATCAGGAGGCACAGGCGCATCAGGTCGCGCACGAGGCGGGCGGCGACCATGGCGGATCCGAGCTCGTCGTCGACCTCGCCGCAGCGGCCGACGAAGGCCTCCTCCTGGGATATGCGTTGCCACTGGCAGGACAGGACATGGAGCCAGAGATCGTGCGGGTACCAGCGGAGGGCCGTTCGTAAGGGAGCGAGTTCACCGAGGCCGTCGTGGAAGACGGCTCCGCCGGTGACTTCGGCGAGGAGCTGGGTGGGGGTGGCGAGCCAGTCCCGCGGGGTGATGCCGGAGGAGGGGTCGAAGCCGAGTGCGTCGGTGAACCATCCTGAGAGGTGGGTGACTTCGACGCGGTGGTGGATGGGGCCGTCGGTGACCCGCATGACGCGGATGTCGCGGTCGCCGGTGGGGGCGAAGTGGGTGGGGTAGCCGTGGAAGGTCTTTGGGAGGTGCTCGGCGAGTACGTGTCTGATGCGTCCCGCGTGCCGGGAGACGTCCTGGCGGCGGAGGAAGAGCTGGAGACGGGGGCCCCATTCGTGGTCGGCGGAGCGTGGGGTGTCGAAGCCGAGCACCTCGGAGCCGCTGCCCAGGCGTGCTGCGGAGTGGGGGATTGCGGGGGAGACCTCCTCCAACAGGGGGCGTACTGCTTCGGTGTAGAAGCGGCGGGAGAGTTCCAGGCCGGGAATAAAAGCTGGCATATTCGTGACGCTCATGCCAGCAAGCCGTGCCCATTTTATGGCGGGGCATGCGTGGTGTCTTCACGCCGTCTTCCACTCGTGAGGAAGCCGTAGGCTTGAGGAGCGGCGGGCCAACTCTTGCAAGGCGGCGTCGAGTTCCTCGACGTCACTTCGGGCCAAGCTTCAGCGTCCCCCGGCGGCAAGCTCCTTCGCGGTCTCACTCAGCGATCGCGGACCAGCGGGCACCCGGTGCCTGGAGCTCGTGGCTTCGCACCCGAAGTCCGGGTGGTGGTCGAGCTCTTGCGTGAGGCTGCCGCTCGGTACCGTATCGGCAGGGAACCAAGCTGCAGGTGTGGCTGGTCGGCAGGTCGGGTCAGCAACGGCTGGCCGCGTCATCTGTGCGAGCGATCGGATGGTCGCGTGTGCCGCCATGCGGGCGTTCCCGAGAGCCGCTGAACTGACTGGGGTGGCACCGCAGCGGCCAGGGCATGGTGCAGATCGGCCCGTTGCACCTGCAGGTCGAGCGCTTCGAACTCGTCCTCGGCTTAGCGTCCCAGCCTGTAGCGGCAGATCTCAGCCCCGTTGGACCAGGTGCGGAAGCTCTCAAGTGGGAGGGACGGGGTAGCCTGCGCGGCAACCGTGTCGAGCCGGCCCAGTCGGCGCAGCACGCGTGGCGTTGGGCACAAGCTGGTTCCGGCACCGATCTCCGTGAACCGCGGCGTCCGCTCGACGAGCGTGACCTCGCAATCGACGCACGCCTTATGGAGGGCTCCCAGGGCCCCATGGCTGCCGCCGATCCGACGGCAGCACATGAGCGTGCTCGCGGGTCACACCCAGGCGACGAGGTCGTACCGCTCGTCGTTCGCCGTCTCGTCCCACAGGAGTGTCGTCTGGTTCCGTGCCGCGACACAAGGAATGGGAACAGTGCGACTGGTGCTGCCGACTCCTCTAGGGATGACGGGCCCGGGCCGGACGTCCCAGTGGTCACCACGCAATGTGAGGGAGACCGCGGACAGGGGTGGCACATCGAAATGCCAGAAGGCCGTTGGTGGTGCGGACAGAGCATGGACGAGCGCGGCCCGGATGATCGCCGGCTCGGTGATGGCCAGTGCGTCGCCCGTGCCAGGCGGCACTCTGCTCAGCCAGCCGGCGGTTCGGCGACAGAGCTGGCGTACCGACTCGCCTCCGTGTGGCACGGCATCCGGGTCTGTAAGCCAGGCGCCGTACCCGTAGGGGTCGTGCGCGGTGACTTCGCCGACTGTGCGCCCACGCCACGTGCCGTAGTCGAAGTCGCGCAGCGCGGGTTCGAGCGTGGCGTTCAGGCCGAGAGCGTCGGCGATCTGCCCGCAACGGGTCGACGGTGCCCGGATGGCCAGCGAGTACGGGGGGAGTGCGGCCCCGACGAGGCGTGCCTCGTGCAGGCCGTGCTCGCTGAGGAGACCGTCACCGAAGACTGCGCTCCTGCTGGTGTCCCCGGCTGTCGCGCACATGAATGTCAGGCGGACCGACATCGGCTTACCTCTTTCCTGGCCCGGCGTGACGCCGGATGGTTCGAGACCTTCGGAAACCGTGGGCGCCGCGGAATCGGCGATGGAGTTTGTGTCCTGGAAGGGGCTTGGACCACAGCCGGCTAGTTGATCAGGCGAGCGGGTGCGGTGGCGGCGTGCAGCATGTACTCCAGTGGTCCTCGCCGGAACGCCCGCGTCCAGGCGACGGCCAGCAGCATGCTGGCCGCGGCCAAGCAGGCCAGGGTCGGCAGGGCAGCGGAGGTCGGCAGGTCGTCGATGCCCAGGGCCTTGATGGCGATGATGTGGCCGACGTAGGCGGTCAGGGAGACCGAGCCGACCGCGATGACGGGCGCGGCAAGCCGCCGCAGGCGGGCCAACCGGTCCGTGGCGAAGAGACAAGCGGCGATGATCACGAGGCCGACGCCGGTGTTGCCCAGGATCGACCATGTCGTCTGGCTGTGCGGCGCGGCCACCAGCAGCCAGTCCGGGGTACTGGTGGTGGGGTCGCCCACGGCGTCGGACCACCAGGCCGATGCGGCCGCCCCGCCGTCCGTCGTAGCGCTCACGGCCGCCTGCGCGCCGGGGACCAGGTTCAGGGCCAGCCAAGAGCCGCCGTAGCCGAGCAGGGCCAGTGCGCTGCCGAGGAGAGCGACCTTGGCGCGTATGCCGGGTCTGGTGAGGTCGAGCCGGCCCACTGCCATTCCGGCGATGACGAAGGGCAGCCAGGTCAGTACCGGGTACGCGCCGGTGATGAACAATTCAACGATCCCGTCCGAATCGGTGATCCGGGCCAGCGGGTCGTGGGCGATGACGGCGTCGGCCCAGCTTCCGCCCTCGACCGCGGCTCGAAGCGGATACAGGACCTGGGGCAGTACGAGCGCGGTCGTCGCGGCGATGACGGCCAAGGTGTCCGCTCGCAGCCGGTACAGCGGAAGGGCGAGGAGGAAGACCATTCCGTAAGCGGCGAGGATCACGTCCACCGAGGTGTCCAGGCAGGTCAGGGCGTATCCCAGGGCAACCAGGACGGCGGAGCGGATCAGTACCCTGCCCATGGCCTGCCGTCCGGCTCGCCCCGTCCGTGGCTGTGGCCGACCAGTGAGAATGACCAGGGTGAACCCGGCAAGCAGGGCGAACAGGGCAGCGGACCGGCCGCGTGCCACCTCCATCACCCAGCCCAGCGGGCCGCCCACCGACGGGTCGGGACCCACGTGGGCCGCGTACATGCCGAACACCGCCAGGCCACGGGCCAGGTCGAGTCCGATCAGCCGTCCTGTTGACGCCGTAAGGGAGGGGGCGGGACCTGCCCCCACAACGGATGCCGCCCCGGACGGTGCGACCTCTGACACGGCGTGCAACATGTGATCCAGGGTCCTGGACGGTGTGCGTCACAACCATCCGGCAGGTGTCCGGAACCGCCCCCGCCGACTGGCCGAGACAGCCCCCGCCGACTGGCTGGATTCGATGCTGTGAACCAGCCGGGAGTGTCACGACATGGTACGAATCGGACAGTGGCCCCATGGTGAGTGGAGCACCCGTGATCCGAGTATTGGTGGTCGACGACGAGGCCCTGATTCGCAAGGGTTTTCAGTACATCCTCGACGCGGCGCAGGACATCGAGGTCGCGGCGGCGGTTCCCGGCAGCCAGGCGCTTCAGGTGGCGCAGGAGATATGCCCTGACGTCGTGCTTCTGGACATCCGGATGCCGGACGTCGACGGCCTCACCGTCCTGGCCGGCCTCCGTCGGCTGTCCCACCCTCCGGTGGTAGCCATGCTCGCGACAATCGGCATGGACGAACATGTCGCAACGGCACTTCGCTCGGGCGCCGCGGGCTTCCTGCTCAAGGACACCGACCCCGAGCAGCTTCCGTTCCTGGTGCGGACCCTGGCCGATGGCGGCACCGTAATGCCGTCCAAGGTCACCCGGACGGGCGTGGACGTCTGTCTGAACGCCGGCCCCCAGGAACCCGCTGCCCGCAGCCTCGTCCGACTCACTGACCGCGAGCGCGCCGTACTCGTCCTCATCGGCGAGGGACTGTCCAACAGCGACATCGCCACACGGATGCATCTGAGCACGAGCACGGTCAAGGACGACGTGAGCGCCATCCTCACGGAACTCAAGGTGGACGGCCGCGTCCAGGCCTCCCGGATCGCCGAAGGGTCTTGCCTTCTCAAACCCCCGCGGGACCAGGAGGGGGGATGACCCCTCGCCGCCCGCCCGCCCCGCTGTTGGACGCCGTCCTCGTCGGAGCCTCGCTGCTCGATGTCTGGGTCAAGGTCCACATCGACGAGTCGCTGCGCCTGGGTTGCGCCCTGGTTGCCGCCTTCTCCCTTCTCCTGCGCCGTCGCCGGCCGCTGCTCACCTTCCTGCTCACGCTGCCCGCCGTCCTGGTCTCCGACGCGGTCTTCGCCGCGCTGGCCGCGCTGTACACCCTCGCCTCATTCACCCGACACCGCGCCCTGCTGGCCGTCTGCGTGACGACATTCACGATCTGCGACATGACCTCATGGCCGTCACTGCATTTGAACCTCGCGGCCACCTCGACCCTCGTCACTCTGGGCTACACCGCGGCGACGGCGGCCGCTCCTGTCTTCCTGGGCCAACTCGTCCAGACCCGGGGCGATCTGTCGCAGCGGCTCGCCGAGATCTCAGAGGCGCGTGACCACAAGCGGCTGCTGACCGCCCAGGCCGTGCTGGCCAGGGAACGTGCGCAGCTCGCCCGGGAGATGCATGACGTGGTCTCCCACCAGGTCAGTCTGATCGCGGTGCGGGCCGGAGCCCTTCAGGTCGGCGCCCGGGACGCCGAAGTCAAGGAAGCCGCCGCCACGATCCGGCGGCTGAGCGTACAGACCCTGGACGAACTGCGGCACATGGTCAGCGTCCTGCGCGCCTCCGGGGGCCGCCCCACAGAACTGACACCGCAGCCGTCTCTGGCCGACCTTGAACGGCTGGTCGACAACAGCGGCATCCAGGTCGAGCTGCAGACCGACGTGTCCGACGACCTTCCCCCCACCGTTCAGCGCGCCATCTACCGCACCGTCCAAGAAGCGCTGACCAATGTACGCAAGCACGCCCCCGGGACCAGTGCGACGGTTCGCATCCGCAACGAGGGCGGCGCCATCCGTGCCACGGTCACCAACACCGCACCGACCCGGCCTCCTCTCCCTCTGCCCAGTGCGCACCACGGTCTGGTCGGCCTGGGGCAGCGCGCCGCACTCCTTGGAGGCACCGTCACCTCCGGCCCAACGGCCGACGGGGGCTACGAACTGCACCTCGAGCTTCCAGCCGAGGGCGAATCGTGACGGACTACTGGCCGCCGTCACGACCGAAGCGGCGGAGCGGGCTCCGAGTTCGGAACCCTTCAGCTTGATTCTTGCGAGGAACCGCGGGCGTTTGCTCCTGGGAAGATTCGCATCCGGGAGGCCAGCGGTCCGCTGGTCTACTTCCCAATGCGCTGGAGCATGGCGGATGAGCCCTCCGCCTTTGCTGCGGCGTTGCCTTTGCTGCGGCGTTCGCCGACTCGATGGGGCTGATCTGCTTCGATCCGCAGGGCAACCGGCTCGGGGCCCTGACCGCCTTCGCCAGTCGGCGGTATCCGATCAGAAATGCGGCGAGTCCGACGAGTCCGACGAAGCCGAGGAAGTGTTCCGTTTTGGGTTCGTAGCGTCGGTGGAGGCGACCGGCAGCTCGCCAGCAAGGAGACGGTTCGCTGGACTACCCACCGGTGGCAGACCGTTGCGGTCGCAGGTCAGATGGATCTTCGATCCCTTCTTGCCGCGGTCGGTCGGATTCGGTCCGGTCAAAGGCCCCCTTTGGTCGCGCGGATGCTCACCGAGTCGATCGCACACCGGCATCAGTCCAGCTCTTCACAGCTGCCGAGCGCGTCAAGGATCACCTGGTGGAGCCGTGCCCGGACACGGTCACGGCTCCACTGGGCGAAGCGGCAGTACACGGCACGCCAGCACGGCCCGAACAGCGGCGGCAGCTGTCACCAGGTGCAGCCCGACGTGGCCACGAACACGATCGCTGCGAACGTCTCCCGGTCGCCGGCGCGACGCCGGCCGCCTCCTTGCGGGCGCAGGATGACCGTCACCGGAACCACCCGCCTGAACAGCTCCCACTGTTCATCACTTGTGCAGGGTCGGCGAGCGTGCGGTCAGAACCAGTGCAGGCAGTGCGGGGAGCGGTCGGCGCGGAAGAGTGCGTCAGCGAGGGTGGCCGCGCCCGGGCGGTGGGCCCGGATGTGTCCGGCACGCACGAGCGTGCTCGGGGCGGTGCCGCCGAGGTAGATCGAGCCCAGGTCACTCATGTCCAGGGACAGGTCGGGCTCTCGGTCCGTCGGGACGCAGTCGGCCTTGCTGTCCCGGACGGTCAGCAGGTAGCGGCCGTGCTCGCCGAGGAACGGGTCGTCGACGTCGAGGACGAGCTCGCCGTCCACGAACCAGCCGCGCGCGTTCAGCGCACGCGGGACGTCCAGCAGTCGTACCCAGAGCCAGTCGGTGTCATGGCTCACCTGGCCGGCGCGGAAGTCCGCCAACTGCCAGCGCAGCGGGTGCTCGGGCGGGAAGTGCTTGAACACGACCTGAGTGACCAGGTCGTGTCCGAGCACGAACCGGGCCAGGGCTGTGAAGACGGCGTCGTCGGCGGCGATGGTCTCGTCCACCGTCAAGGTGCTGGGCTCGCCGATCGAGTAGCTGGCGTACCCGTCCGGGACTCCGTCGGAGTCCCGGTGGACGGCGACGTAGCGCGGCGCCGAAGCGACCGGGGGCTGCCCCGCGCCCAAGGCCCACCAGCGGTGCGGGCGGGACAGTGCGCCGGGCTGTGCGTGGCGGTAGCGGTCGTAGACCTCTTCCAGGATCTCGCCGCACTCGGCACGCCGCAGCACCTCGACCGAGCCGGTCTCTGGGGCCTCGGCTGTTCCGCGCGCCCGGGGGAGGGCGAGGGCGGCCTGGTGGCGCGGCACCGTCAGCCGCTGTGTGTAGGTCGCGGGTCCGTAGCCGAACCTGCGGTAGATCAGGGCCTCGGAGGCCAGCAGCACGGAGAGGAACTCCCCGCGCGCCCGCAGCTCGGTGAGCTGATGCCGCATCATCGCGCTGAGCACGCCCTGGCGTCGGTGCGAGGGCAGGACGCCGACGGCGGTCACCCCGGCGGCCGGGACGAGGATCTCACCGGGCAGGGTGAGCTCGAAGGAGTACGAACCGGCCGTGCCGACGGGCCGCCCGTCGGCCGTCAGGGCGAGCAGGTTGCGGTCCATTTCGAGCGCCGACCACCAGACCCCGCCGCCCTCGGTCGGGGTTTCAGGGAAGCGCCCGAACGCGGCATGGAGTGTGTCGACGAAGACGTCGAGGTCCTGGTCGGTCGTGGGACGAATCTCCATTGCTGCCGCTGCCTCCCTGGGGTACCGGCACCACGACTCGTGGTGTCCCGCCACAGTGCAGCGTTGACCCGTGGCCAGGTCAAGTGGATTACGGCCTATCACGGCAAAGCCCGGTCCCAGCCCGGCTGCGGGGGGTGAGTTGCGGGGGCCGGGCTAGGCGAGGTCCAGTCATTGCGGCAGACGCGTCCGATGCGGCGGATGCGACGGGGACATCGCTGGTCAGCCCGCTTCCGTCAGTTCGCTCCCGTCTGATCCCAAGGCGTCCCCCCGCTTGACCTCGCTCGCGCGTATCCCAGTGACCTCTCCGAAGCACGCTGGCGACTGATCGGGGTCACGCTCACCACCTGGCGGGCCGAGTTGAGAGGCAACGGCCTGGATTCGGCCCCGACGTGGAAGTCGTCCAACGCGATCCCGGCGCCGAAGGATTCAAAGTCATTCCCTTATAAGTCGACGACCCACCCGCGAATTCACCCCGAACTGGCGCGACACCTGAACCTCGAACCGAACAACCTCACCGGGATGAAACGTTCTTTTGGGTGGTGTCGGTGGGGGTGTGGGTGGTGAGTTGTGCGGTGAAGACGGTGGTGTTGTTTTGGTGTGCGGTGATGTGGG
>NZ_JAGXJM010000387.1:0-257 GCF_019091445.1 Streptomyces sp. GbtcB7 | reverse complement strand
GAAGAAGGGAAAGGCTGAAGGAGTTGGATCGACCCGATCCACATGCGCTTTGACCCGTTAAGAATTTGGGTTTTAGACTTTTAGACTTTTCTTTTCGTTTTCTTTTTTCGTTTTCTTTTTCGTACATGTATTGTTTGATCACATTTTCGGCCAACTGAAGTGAAGAAGTGACGTATCTATTACTTTATTTTCATGTAACTCACTCCAATCTTATAACAGTATCAGTTAAGTTAGTTAACCAACAAGTCACGACTTAC
>NZ_JAGXJM010000386.1:0-257 GCF_019091445.1 Streptomyces sp. GbtcB7 | reverse complement strand
TGGACGGTCCTGTTCGTCGCGCTGTGCGGTGTGGTGGCCGCCTCCTGGCGGGCGGGCCGCACGGCCCCCGCCCAGGCGCTGGGCGTGGCCTCGGTTGACACCAGGGCGATGACCCGGGGCCGACGGTTGTCCGGCCTGGTCCTGCTGGCGACCGCCGCCGTGGCCCTGGTCCTGGCCCTGGTCGGGGGCCCGGGCGAACTGCTGCACCGGAAGACCTACGTGAGCCGGCCGATGCTGCTGATCACCGCCGTCGCCCT
>NZ_JAGXJM010000385.1:0-257 GCF_019091445.1 Streptomyces sp. GbtcB7 | reverse complement strand
GCGGATGGGGGGGCGGGGGCGCGGGGGGGCCGACGGGCCCGTCGGGGGCGACGACGGCGGCCTGGAGCTGGAGGCGGGGGCTCCGGCGCGCGGGCGGGTCGGGGGCGGACCCGCCGTGCCGGACCGCGGCGACGGCTGGGACGAGCCCGAGCACGAACGCTATGTGACGCGCTGGGAGGGGCAGCACGAGGGCGTGCGGCGGGACGGAGAGGGCGGAGCGGGCACGCCGGAGTATCCGGTCCGGGTGCGGGGCCGCG
>NZ_JAGXJM010000384.1:0-258 GCF_019091445.1 Streptomyces sp. GbtcB7 | reverse complement strand
GTTGACATTGAGAAGACAGCCGCATCTTTGTTGATGAAATTTTCCCTTTGTAGAGGCTTGGTGTCCTCTAATGTAATAGCTTCTTTCATAGTCAGTGTAGTCAAAATTGCATTTCATCATCATGTCCTGAACCCTTAACTGATCCGTTTATAAATTTGGCAGTCGTCTGTAGTTAAGAATCCTTGAACGAATAGTAATAGTGATGACATTGTTAACATCATGCATTTGGGTATAGTGTTATTCATAATAACCAATGTA
>NZ_JAGXJM010000383.1:0-258 GCF_019091445.1 Streptomyces sp. GbtcB7 | reverse complement strand
ACTTTAAAATAGTTAAGCTTTTGGTTGACCAATAGAATCAACTATTATTTAGACTACAACTTGGCAAAACATAATTTAGTTTTTATCTCCAGGCGAGAAGAAACGTCGCCTCGGCAACGCTTGGTTTCTTCTCCCTGCGACGTTGCCGAGGATTCTTCTCCCCATGCGGATGAGAAGTTGCTAACGACGTCGAAGCCTCGTCGCCTTAAACAAGGAGAGAGAGTGACGCGGAACCTCTAGGTTCTCCTCTTCTTTCTT
>NZ_JAGXJM010000382.1:0-258 GCF_019091445.1 Streptomyces sp. GbtcB7 | reverse complement strand
CCACGATGATCGACCCTTCAAGGCAACGCGTTGCGCCGGCGGGCGCCCAGGATCTGATGCCGACCTGGATCGGCGCACCCCAACGCCAGCGCATCGCACGGCGGGTCCATGCCCCCACTTGGTTTGAGAACGACGGCAGAATGGGCGCCCTCGGGGAAGCTCGGTTCGGAGTAGGCCGCCAATCGCAGTCGCTTCTCTTCGCAGCCATCAGCGCTGAAGGCATCGGTGGCGGGCTCATCATCGAGCGTGAGGTGTACC
>NZ_JAGXJM010000381.1:0-258 GCF_019091445.1 Streptomyces sp. GbtcB7 | reverse complement strand
CGAGAACGTCGTCGAGTTCTGCGCCGGCCGCACCCCCCGCAATCTGCTCAACATGGAGGTCCTGGGATGACGACGGAAACGATGCACGCCGTGCTCTGGCAGGGGCCGGACGCGCTGCGCGAGACCCAGGTAGACCGCCCCACCCGCCGCCCCGGGGAGGCGATCGTGAAGATCGAGATCAGCGGACTCTGCGGCACCGACTTCTCAATCCTCCACGGCACCCATCCCCGCGCGACGGCACCGCTCATCATCGGCCAC
>NZ_JAGXJM010000380.1:0-258 GCF_019091445.1 Streptomyces sp. GbtcB7 | reverse complement strand
AAATACTCTAAATAATAAGCTCCTAAAAAAATTTCTTCACTATCGTCTTTATAAAAAGTCTTATAAAAATTTCAAAATTCTTTAACAATGAATAACAAGTTGAGGACATCTAATCTAATTAGTGAAATGAATTCGAGGTTGGATTTTTATATCGAGCTTGCCATTCTGTTCGAGTCAGGTGATATGTAGTATAAGCCAATCCAAATCCATATGTGAGACCTCGAAAGCATCAGAATGAAACAAGAACATAAAACGAAG
>NZ_JAGXJM010000379.1:0-258 GCF_019091445.1 Streptomyces sp. GbtcB7 | reverse complement strand
ACGAAAGCCTCCTCGCCTGCGGCCACGAATCTGCGAAGTCCAAAAAGTAGGGTCCTGGAGTATTCATGTACGCCCGACGCCAAACCTGGTCACTCCCCACCACCACCGCTCGAACGTTCCGCACCTGTGCCCTTGCGGAGCGGTGAGACAAATCAGCTGTGTTGAGATTGTCGCGAACGAAATTTTCCAATTCTCTGAATGCGAGCGCCAACTGTCGCCGATCTGGAACCCTGTCGATCGACCCCTCACGCAATACCG
>NZ_JAGXJM010000378.1:0-258 GCF_019091445.1 Streptomyces sp. GbtcB7 | reverse complement strand
AAGATCAGATGCGGGTCGAGTTCAGTATCCAAGAGTGTCTTTTGGTGCCAGTGTTGCTTGAGACAGGTGCTCTTTCTCGCCTACCCACCTAGTGCTCGGAATTAGTTACTTTTCAACAAAGCAATAAAAAAGTGAAGTTGTCGGGAGTGATAGGATGCTTACTGAGCTAGCAACTATGAATTCGACTCCAAGATCGGAAAGAGAAGAACGGGCAGGTCTAGTATGTAGTCAACTCTATGAATTTACTTACTATACGAG
>NZ_JAGXJM010000038.1:0-109201 GCF_019091445.1 Streptomyces sp. GbtcB7 | reverse complement strand
TTGTCGTGGGACCGCCAGGCCCGCAGGTACGTCTCCTGCACCAGGTGCTCGGCATCATGTATCGAACCGACGATGCGATACCAGTGGACCAGCAACTCGGGCCGGAACGGCTCGGCCAGACGGGCGAACTCCTCGCCAGCCGGCATCACCGTCGCCCCCCGGCGTCGTGCGATACCCCGTTGACAACCTCAATGCCCACGATCCGATCACGTGAACAGCCCACGGCCGTCACCTCGGCACCTACCTGATCAAGTTCAAGCGCACCACCGACGCCCCTGTCCGTCACTGCCACTACCCACTCCCTGCGCGACGATCGCACACAATAGAGACCCAGCAGACCGGGAAAACTCATCGCACTCGTAGAGGGCCGGTACCAACTCACATGACCCCGCGACAACGCAGAGCGGGACTGTGAATCGTTCGGTGTAACTCCCGATCATGGAAGGTGCATCGATGACCAGTGAGAACCTGACCGAGCATGAGGCTGTCGAGTCGGCAGCGGCTGTGTCGGCGAAAGCCGTGGACGATCAGCTGATCATCGAGTTGGTGAGCCGGGCCCAGGCCGAGGGCCTGCAGCTGACCGGCGAGGGCGGGCTGCTGCAGCAGTTGACCAAGCGACTGCTGGAGTCCGCTCTCGAAGGCGAGATCACCGATCACCTCCGCTATGACAAGCACGATCCGGTCGGCAAGGACGGAGGCAATTCCCCTAACGGCAAACGCTCCAAGACCGTCTTGACCGACGTGGGACCGGTGGAGATAACAGTGCCCCGCGACCGGGACGGTTCCTTCGAACCGAAGATCGTCAAGAAGCGGCAGAAGCGCCTGACCGGCGTCGACGAGATGGTCATCTCGCTGGCCGCGAAAGGACTGACCACCGGTGAAGTCCAGGCCCACCTGGCGGAGGTCTATGGCGCCGAGGTCTCCCGCCAGACCGTCTCCACCATCACCGACAAAGTGCTGGAAGGCGTGGCCGAATGGCAGAGCCGTCCGCTCGACGCCGTCTATCCGGTCATCTTCATCGACGCTATCCATGTCAAGATCCGTGACGGTGCGGTCGCCAACCGGCCCATCTACGTGGCCCTGGCCGTCACCGCCGAGGGCCGGCGGGAGATTCTGGGGCTGTGGGCCGGCGATGGCGGTGAGGGCGCCAAACACTGGCTCCACGTCCTCACCGAGATCAAGAACCGCGGCGTCGGCGACGTCCTCATGCTGGTCTGCGACGGGCTCAAGGGCCTGCCTGAGGCGGTGGAGACCGTCTGGCCGCAGACGATCGTGCAGACCTGCGTGGTCCATCTGCTGCGGAACTCGTTCCGTTATGCCGCCCGCCAGGATTGGGACAAGATCGCGGGGCTCCTCAAGCCGGTCTACACGGCACCGACCGAGGAGGCCGCCCTGGACCGATTCGCGGAGTTTGCCGATGCCTGGGACAGGAAGTATCCGGCGATCGTGAAACTGTGGGAGAACGCGTGGGGGGAGTTCACTCCGTTCCCGCGGTTCGACACCGAGATCCGCCGGATCGTCTGCACGACGAATGCGATCGAGTCGGTCAACGCGCGGATCCGGCGAGCGGTCAAAGCCCGCGGACACTTCCCCAACGAGCAGGCCGCGTTGAAGTGCGTCTACATGGCGATCATGTCGCTCGACCCCACCGGCAAGGGCCAGGCCCGCTGGACCCTGCGCTGGAAGACCGCGCTGAACGCCTTCGACATCACCTTCGACGGCCGCCTCTCAGCAGCCCGCCAGTAACCAACAAGCCCGGTTACACCGCTCGTTTGACAGACCTTCCGCGTGTGGTCGCGGGGAAGGCCAGGCCATCAGGCTGCTTGGTGTTGGAAGGTGCGGCGATAGGCCGTGGGGGTGATTCCGAGGGTGTCACGGAATCGGGCGCGCATGTTGGTGCTGCTGCCGAGGCCGCACCGGATGGCGATCTGTTCCACCTGGAGGTCGGTGGTCTCCAGGAGTTCTCGCGCGCGGTTGCTGCGGGCGGTGAGGAGCCATTGGTGGGGGCTGACGCCGGTTTCCTGGCGCCATAGGCGGGTCAGGGTGCGTGGGGAGACGCCGGTAGGGCTGACCGAAGGACTCGAAGCGCTCGCCGAAGCGGACACGATCATCGTCCCGGGCTTCGAGGACTACCGGCGTCCTACGCACCCACGGGTGATGGCCGCCCCCGAACTCGCCGGCCGCGCCGGGATACGCATCGCCGCCATCTGTACCGGCGCCTTCGCCGGCGCCTCGGCCGGACTGCTCTCGACCAGTGTCTCGACGTAGGCCTCAATGCGCGAGGAGGGCGGCACAACCGCGTCCTCCGAGTCAAGGTAGCGCTCGTACAGCTGACCACCAACTGATCCGTAAGGGAACTCCTGGCCGGCGGTTGCCGCCGAAGACGGAGTGCACCGCACCGGTGGTCAGACCCGCCAGAGAGGCAATGTCCTCCAGCCGCCGAGCGGCGGCACGCTGGGCCGCACCCTGTGCGTCGGATCATCCCAAGACGGACGTCTCCGGTGCGGTCGCTCCTACGCAATAGTGAGGGCGATGAGTGAGGCAGGGCCCGCGGCTGATGTGATCACCCGTAGTGCCACGTAGCGGGCGGTGCTGTCGGTGCGCAGGACGCCACGCGCCGACAGTTGCGCTGCGCCGCTGTACGTACGGCCGTCCAGGCTGAACTCGACTTGGGATGCTGGGGCATGGCCCCCTCGCCACAGGGTCCGGATCTCGGTGATGTGCTGTTCGGCACCCAGGTCGACGACCATGCGACCGCCCGGACCGGGCGACCACGCGGTGCCTGCGTCGCCGTCGACTGCGGCCTTGGGGTCCGTCATACCGGGCGGCAACGGTGCGGTCGGGAAGGTGGTGCGGCCGACTGCCAGGTCGGCGAGGGGGTACGCCGTGGCGCGCGGCACGGTGACGGTGGTCGTGCGGCCCGCACGGACCGTGGCGTCGAGGCTCTTGCCCTGTGCCGAGACGGTGACGTGGCAGGAGGGCCCGTTGAGTCGTACGGTGCGGCCGTCGCACACCTCGGCGCGGAGCCCGACAGGAATGCGGGCGCCGGAGAGGACGATGCGCGGAGGCGCCAGGACGGCAGAGGCGGCGGACAGTTCGGCGTGGAAGGCCGTGCCCGATTCGGTGACGGTTTGAACGCCTTGGTAAAGGCGGATTCCTTCGGCAGGCGAACCCGGGATCGTCACGGTGGTGGTCACGGAGTCCGAGGAAAGGTTGAACAGGCTCAGGTGGTGGTCGGTGAGGGCTGCCTTCACCTGTGCGGACTGCGTCGACGGGGTCTTGTGGGCGGCCGCGGTACGCAGCTCCTCGGGCGTTGCGCCGGGGAGTGCCTCGACCAGGACGCTCTCGGCCGGTCCGTCGGAGAGGACGACAGTGTCGCCGTATACCGAGAGCGGGTTGGCGCCGCCTCGTACGAGGAGACCCGCGCGGCCGTCGATGTCCAGCCATCCGCCGTGGCTGGTGAGGTTTGGTCGCGGCCAGGCACCCAGGTCGGTCCACTGCTGCCCGTCGACCGATCCCACTATCCGGTACGCACGGCCCGCTGCGGCCTCCCAGCGAAGCGTCACCCGGTCCACGTCCCGGGACGCGCCCAAGTCGACCGCGATCCAGCTGTCCGCCCGTGGACGGTCCGCGCGCGACACCGCCCAGCGGCTTGTGGCGTCACCGTCGACGGCGAGTGCGGGCTCCTTGCCCGGATCGAAGGAGGAGGCGGAGGCTGTCGACCCACCCCCGTGTGCCAGGTCGCCGCCCGAGGCTCCGTCACGTATCTCGAAGGCGTACAGCGAATAGCCGTACGACGGGTCGGGACGCACCCCGAGCATGCGCAGAAAACGGAACCGGCCGCGCGGAAAGGTGAGTTCGTCGACGCGCGGGCCGGCGGACGTGGTGGCATCGCTCCCGGCCACGACCGTCGTGCCTCCCTCGGCCACCTGATAGGTACGGTCCCCGTCCAGCCCCGGCATCCCGGGCATGGCCAGGTTGCGCACCTCCAAGTGGCCCTCGCCGTACGCCGTTCCGGAGGTCGCGTACACGACGGCGCCGGACGGCAACGTGGTGAACCCCGCATACCCGCTGTCCAGCGTGAGCAGGCTCGCGCTGCCTTCGAACCCGTCCCGCGGCAGCGAGTACGTGACGACCGAACGCCCGGTGATCTTGGCGCTGGTGCTCGGCAGGAACATCGGTGTCGTACCGCTGAGTGCGAACAGCCAGTCGTCATGGGCCGGTTGCCAGGCGAACTTCACGAAGCCGGACTTGCTGACGACACCGGACCACGCGCCCGGTGACTGATGGGAGACGAGGCCGGGACCCGAGCCGTGGTCGGTGACGCCGCTCGCCTGCTCGAAGAGCTCGCGCTGTGACAGGGGACGCACGGGTGCTTGCCCCGACCGGGCCCGCCACTCGTGCAGGAGGTAGCTGATGGCCAGTTCGGCCCGGGCCTCCGGCTCGTACTTGGGCTCGCCCGAGAACTTCGCGAGGCGGTACTGCGGCGGGTACTCCTGATACGCCTCCAGGCGCTCGGCCAGGGCCAGTTCACAGCGGGCCGCCGCGCGGTCGCCGACGACCTGGGCCAGGAAGGCGAGCGGAATGACGTCCCGGCCGTAGAGGTGCTCGCGATCGGCGACCATCGGCATCAGGGGCTCTCCCGCATCGCTCATCACTCCGAGGAGGGTCCGCCACAACGGCCCGGCATTCGGCTGCGCCGTGAGCACCTCGGGCAGGGTGTGGCCCGAGAGGAAGAAGTGGGCGCTGTTGCGTCCCGAAGTACGCCAGAGTTCTTCCTGATAGTGCGGGCCGAATGAGCCGTGGTTTTCGACGATGAACGTGTCGTAGAGGTTCTGCGCGGTGTTCGCGCTGACGGCGACCCCGTCCACGCGGGCCGGGTTGGCGAGGTCGGCGGCCGGCAGCCCCGCCTCGTTGCGGCTCCACCGGCCGAAGGCGGCGCGCCATGCCTCGTACCGCGGATCGTCGCTCGCCCAGGCCACACCTGGGGCCAGTGACTGGGCATAGACCCCCATCTCCTCCAACTTGGTGTCGCCCTCGAAGCCCCCGCTCAGGCCATGCGGGGTCCAGCCGCCCGAGTCGGGATCATCGACCGTGCCCAACTGCGTGGTGAACTGCGCCTGTTCGCGGGCAATGGTGTCGACGTCCTGGTGCGTCGCCTCGTCGAGGTCGTCCCACAACAGCCGGGCCGCGAGCACGAAGTACGACTGGAAGGTGGTGTCGAAGAACAGCTTGCGTCCCCACTGGGTGCCGCCGGTCAGCCGGTTGGATGCCGCAAAGTGCTTCACGGTGGCGAGGGTTCTGGCGCGCAGGGTGTCCTTGTCGACTCCGGCCCGCTCGGCGTCGTACGGGCCCCGGGTCAGCAGGACGGCGTTGCCGAGTACGACGGCGAAACCGAAATCCTTGTCGGTGTAGTGGCCTTGGGCCGGGTCCCATTGCTGTTCCGACCACCGGGTGTGTGAGAGCAGGACGCGGTAGTACGTGTCGGAGACAGGGTCCGCTCCTGGGGCGGCCGTGGTTGTCGCGGCGGAGGCCCGGCCCGAACTCAAGATGAGCGGGAAGCCGGTCACGATGCCGGAAGTGCCGAGCAGTTGCATGACTTGACGGCGTGTGAACCCCACGGCGTGCTGCGACATCGACGCAACCTTTCGACAACGTTGTCAGGGCGTGCGGTCATTTTGTGGTCGTCCCGTCAGCACGTCAAGGCTCTCGGAGCCCCTTGCGGTACGCGGCGGGTCACGTGTGACGATCGGCGTACGCGTACCTTCGGTTCAATCAAGCATTTCCTGCAGCACCGTTGACCGGCCGGTCGAACGCCACTTAGGTTTCCTGGAGGCGAAAGCGCTTGCTGCAGCCCGCCGTTCACCCCGCACGGCCCAATGGGCCGTGCTCCCGCGCCACGTCATTCGCCCCTCTGATGGAGAGATCCTCGCGATGATGCGCACGCCGCGTTTTTCTTCCCGATGCCTTTCTGTCCGCAATGGCAACGTTGTCATCGCGGGTGACCGGCGACCGTCGACGGCGATTTGCGGGCCGCTGACCGGCCCTCGCGCGAGTTCTGCGCACCGCCGCGGATCCGGAGGCGGCGCGCGGCTGGCGTCCGGCCCTGCGCCGGGGCGCGACACGCTCCGTCGCGGATCCGGCGGGCTGCGCCCAGATCGCGGCAGCCATCGGGCTGTGCGTCGCGTTCCTGTGGATGCTCCCGCTGCTCGCCCCGCTCCTGCCCGGGCCGCTGGCCTTTGCCATCACGGCCGTCGAACTCCGTATCGACCCTCCCTCCGACGAAAGGTGATCTCCGCCATGCCTCCTGTGAGCCGTCGTCTCTTCCTCGGCGCGGCCTCGGCCGCCTTCCTTGCGGCAGGCACCGGACCCGCCGCCGCGGTGTCGGACACCATCCGACACAGAACCAGAGACTGGACCTTCGAGAACGACTCCCTGCGTTCCACCGTGACCTACCAGAACGGCGGGATCCACCTCACGCGGATCCTCAACAAGCGCGCCGGAAACGACTACCTGAGCGCCCCCTCGCTGCTCTTCGCCCACGAACTCGACGGCGCCGACACCGTCCGCGCGGACGACGGAGGGTGGCGCCTGGGAGCGACGACCAGGGAACTCATCACCGTACGCACGAAGGAGAGGTCCTGGCGGGTCGGGGAGCGCGTCCGCATTGCCCTGCACAGAACCGCGCCCCGCCCGTTCCGCGTCACCCTGGTCTTCGAGATCTACGACGGCGACGCGGGCCTGCGCTACTTCACCCTCGTACGCAACGAGGACACGGCCCGTGAACTCACCCTCACCCGCTCCACCGTGATCGACCTGCGGCTGCCGGACGAGCCGCACACCCTCCACTACGTCCCGAACATGAAGTGGTTCAGCACCCGCGGGTCCCTGAGCACCGACCCCGTCGGCAGGTCCTGGCCGAAGAAGGCCCTCACCGTGTACGACACCGGGCACGGCTGGAGCGTGAGCCCCGAGCTCAACTGGAAGACGCAGCGCGGCAACGGCAACTACCCGACCGACTACATGCTGCCGCCGTTCGCGGGCATCAACGCCTGGCACGAGCAGGACACCGTCTCCGTGGACACACACCCCGAATCGCTTCAACTGACGCTGCTGTCGGGTGAGGAGTTCGAGTATCTCGCGGTGAACCTGACCGTGTTCAAGGGGGATGTCGTCGACGGCAAGATGGCCGACGAACTGCACTTCCGCAAGCGCTTCAAGTACCACGACACCACCACGCTCTTCCACCAGAACGACTGGGACTACCGCGGCGGCCCGGGCCACGAACTGCCCGCCGGCTACCACTACGACACCGTCATCCCGCAGACGAGGCGGGCAGGCCTCGACATGGTGATGCTCGACGACTACTGGAACACCACGCGCGACTCCATCGAACCCAGCGACGCCATGAAGAAGTCCATCACCAGCCTGGCCACGCTCTCGAAGACCCTCAAGGACAACGGACTCGGCTTCGGCCTGTGGTTCTCCCTCACGGGAGACGGCCACCTCAAGGGCCGCGACCTCGCCGACCCGGCCCAACTCGCCTACAAGAGGGGGCAGATCGAGACGCTGCTCAACGACTACGGTGTCACCCAGCACATGATCGACCTCACCGAGTACTGGCAGAACGAGCAGACGACCGCCTACTCGCACGCGCGTGACAACGTCTACCGCAAGGCCGTCCTCACCAGGACGATGCTCAACGACCTGGTGACGAAGAACCCTCAGTACCTGCCCAAGCTCACCAGTGAACTCGACATCGCTCCCACTCAGGGCGACCGCAACAACGGCCTGCTGCACATCGCGTACAACGGCTGGAACACCTCCAACGGAGGTGTCACCGGAGAGGACCTGTCGCTTCGCACGGCGCTCACCGCGTTCGGACACCTGCCGATGGGGGCGACGTACATGAACGGCGGCAAGATGACCGGCCGCATGGAGGACTACTACTCCTACATGGCCGTCCGCGCGGTCAAGTTCGGCCAGGACCCCGGCGACGCGACCAAGTGGCCCGAGGCGGCGGTGCGGCTGATGGGCGTCTTCAACGCCTGGCGCAGGCGGCCCGAGATCACCGCCCTGACGGACGGCCAGTTCCTGCCCGTCCACCTGGGCCAGGGCTGGGACACGACGCAGTGGGACAGCAGCAAGGGCCCGTACGTGTGGATGTGGGCGGACGCCCGGAGCCGCACCGCGCTCCTCATCGCGACCGCCGCCGGCACCGCGCAGACGGTCGTCGATGCCAAGGTGCGCTGGCTCAAGGACCGTACGACCTACGCCGTCACCGACATCACGATCGACGACGACGGCAGCCAGTCCCACACCGCGAAGGGCGAGTTCACGGGCGAGCAGCTGCGCACCGAGGGACTGCCGATCGACCTGTCCGAGAACACCTCGAAGGGCAAGGCGTTCTGGTTGGAGGCTGTGATGCGGTGAGGTGTTGGGTCCCTCTCCGGTGACGGGTTCCGGACGTCACCGGAGGGGGACCCGGCGGTTCAGCCTCGGGCCATCGCGATGGCCCCCGCGAGCCTCTCTCCCGCCTCGTAGATCATGTATGGGACGCCGCCGTCGGTGCCGAAGGAAGGTGCCGCGGCGCGCCCGTTCTCCGGAGCTGTGTTGTGCGAGTCGTAGAAGACGCCGAGGTGATTGCGCTTGCTGAAGTCGTTGCCGACTTCGGTGAGCATGATGTCGCCGCCGCTCTCCTTGTCCTTGTTGTAGACGACGTAGGTGCTGTTGTTGCGGTAGAGAAGGTGCGGGCCGCCGACGTTGACGGCGCCGACGTCGCCGTGCCGGATCAGTGGCTGCTGGTCGTAGGTCCAGGTGCGGCCGTCGGCGGACCAACCCCAGTGGATGTCACGGTGGTTGGTGGTGTTGTTGAGCATGAAGACCATCACGTAGCGGGCGTTGCGTGAGGGCAGGTCGTGGCGGAAGACCCGGGCGTACGACGTCTCCGTGGTGCCTGCCGGGAGCATGGATGCCGACAGGACGACCTTGTCGTACGTGAAGTGGATCCCGTCGGCCGAGCGGGCGAGGCGGGTCGTGGTGTTCTCTCCGTGGAAATACAGCCAGAACTCCTTGACGTCCGCGTTCCACAGCACGTGGGGGGACGAGACATGGCTGACAGAGTAGTGCGGGGACCAGTTGTTGGAGACGATCGGGTTCGACGGGTACTCCGTGAACGGCCCTTCCAGCGAGTCGCCGTATGCCAGGCAGATCCCACCGGGCGCGTCGTGCGGCGCGTAGTACAGGTAGTAACGGCCGAGGGGGGAGCTCAGCTTGTCGTAGACGCCTCTGATGCAGGGGAAGATGATCTCGCCGGTGGGGTTGTACTCCAGCTGAGATGGCGTCAGAAGGGTGCGGACGTAGGTGTAGTCGGGGAATCCGCCGGGCGCCGCGGCCGCGGGCTGGGCGCCCAGGGCCGTCCCGACGGCGACGGCGGCTCCGGTGGCGGCGGTGGCGCGCAGGAAGAGACGCCGGTCGAGGTGAGGCTCGTGCATGGTCGGCTCCAATGCCAGAAGGTTGCCGCTCGGCGGGCCCGGACGGGGCCGCGGGCTCAGAGGTAGGTGGCGGCGGTGACGCACAGGCCGCCGAGGGCGACCGCCCAGACGTACGGCAGGGTGCGCACCATGACCTGTTGGGGAGTGACGCCCGCGTACTGGGCGCTCCACACGGTCTGTGTGCTGGTGGGATCGGCGACGCCGAAGACCTGGTTGTACGAGGTGGCCATGCCGAGGACCGCGGCCGCGGGGTAGATGCCGGTGGCGATGAGGACGCCGGCGATGCCCGCGCCGAGCCCGAACACGTTGAGGGGGCCGCGGTAGAGGCACAGCGGGACGAGGAGCGTGAAGACGAGGACGAACACCACGGGGTTGTGCGGGCTGACGGCCTTGACGAGCGGTTCGAGTGCGTCCACGGCGCCGGGCAGTTTCACGGCCGCGAGCAGGATGCCGATGGCGATGAACAGGGCGATCGGCGGGGCGGCCACCTCGAAGCCGCCGTACAGGGTGCGCAGCAGCCGCTTGTTCATCTCGCCGGGCCGGGTCGTGGTGACCAGCGCGTACAGGACGCCCGCCAACAGCGAGGGGATGATGGCGAGTTCGAAGCCCAGGGCGAGAACGAGCGGGACGGCGGGGGCGAGCAGCGCGTACCAGGGTGCGTCGCCCAGCTGCACGCGTCGTGAACGAGGCTTCGCGTCGACGGACTTGAGCGACCAGGCGTGCTCGGTGCCACGTCGTCGCGTCTCGACGAGGACGAACGCGAGGGCGGCGGCCAGGGCGAACGGGAAGAGCTTCACCATGAAGCCGCGCACGGTCGGGATCGGCAGATTCAGCGCGGTGGAGAAGAACTGCCACACCGGCAGCTCGAAGGGGATGCCCACGGCGATGCCCATCAGCACCGTGCCCGCTGCGGTCACCTTGGGCACGCCGACGGCAATCATGGCGGGGATGCCGATGATGCCGGCGAGCATGGCGGCGGGTGCCGAGCCGGTCACCGTACCGACGAGTGCGGACACGGCGAGGACGCCGAGGGCCACCACGGTCGGGCGGTCACCGCCGAACTCGACGATCTTGCGGACGAGCGTGCCCGCGATGCCGGTCTCGTCGAGGAGCTTGCCCAGCCAGGACCCCAGAATGATCGCGATCATGGTGGCGGCCAGGGTCGGCGCGCCTTCCTGGAGAACGGTGTCCAGCACGCTGTTCTTGCCGGTGAGCGGGGCCCCGGCAAGGAAGGCGATGGCGACGGCGAGCAGGGCCAGCGCGAAGGCGGTGGGCAGTCTGCGGGTGAGCATCAGGGCGACGCCGGCCGCCATGACGAGAAGGATGACGACACCCATGAGTCAGTTCTCTCTTCCGGGCCGGGTGAGCGCAGCGCGAAGCGCGGCAGTGAGGAGCAGGGGGCTGCGACCGAGTCCGCAGACGGTCCTGGCATAGGCGTGCGCGGCGACCTCCTCCGCACCGGCGACATGGCCGGCCATGCGGTGGCGTCCGAGGCGCAGCACGGTGTGGTCGAGCGCTTGTTTCAGAGCTGCCTTCGCAGGGCCGTGGTGGAGGTGGGCGTGCACGGCCTCGTGGGCGAGCGCGGCCGCTCGCACCGAGCCCGGCGGGTACCAGGCACGCCAGCCACGGGCGTCGGCCAACTCCTCGGCGAGAGTGAGGGTGTCGGTGTAGAGCTCGACCGTCGGCGGCCGTGACGTGTAGCGGGCGAGCAGCATCCGCTCCAAGCCGCCGTCCCGCTCGACCACGCGCGCGGTGGACGGGACGGGGGCGAGCCGGGATCCGAACTCGTCGGCCCTACGGGCCCATTGCCGCAGTAGCTCGCGGTCGCGACCCTCGTGGGTGGGCGTGGCGGCCAGTAGCCGTACGGCCCATTCGACGTCGTCGACGGACGCCAGATCCGGATCCCTCAACTCCCTCTCCTGGACGGTGAGCTCATCCGCTGTGGCCGTCATGACCGCACCTCCAGGACCGCGACCACCGGCTCGTCGGACGCGCGGGCCCGCAACTCGCTGTGGGCCAGCGCGAGCAGAGGCTGCGGATCGAGGACGCCGGACAGGTCGGCGATGCGGGAGCCGAGCAGCAGCCGCAGGGCCGGAGAGCGTACCCCGCCGTCGCCGTACGAGGTGGACTCGCCCACGAGCCGGGCGAGCACCTCCGGGGCGCCGGCCACGGTGGTGGTCTCCACGCGGGCGTCGGCGGCGTGGTGGCGCACGACGCCGTCCACGTCGACGATCCGTATGGGACGGCGGGTCGGCCGCAAGCGGTGGCGCGTCTGCGTGCCGTAGACGGTGTGGGCGGCCGTGCCCGCGAGGACGTGGACCGCCGCGGGGTCGGTCTTGAGACTGGTCGCCGCGGCACGCAGCCGCTCGGTGTCGTCGGCGCGGTGGGACCGGTCCTGGGTGCGCAGTTCGGTGGCGCCGGTCGCGACCGCGCGCACGGTGTTGGTCTGCGGGTCGACGGTGACCTCGACCTCGACGCCTTCGGCGGCGGCGCCCTGGGCGACGACAGCCTGCTCCGCCTCGGCCCGGATGGCGAGGATCTGTTCCTGCGTGGCGCCGGGCACGATCCGCTCGACCTGTTCCCGTACGAGCGCGAGGGCGACGCCGATGGGGCTGATGACCTCGTTGTGGCGGGCGATCCGGCCCTCCATGCCGCTGGTGTCAGCGAGGTGCGGGGTGACGGACGCGGCACCGCCGCCTCCGCCGACGAGGACCGCCGTGTCCCTGTCGAGGCGGTAGTCGCGGATCATGGCGTCCACCACCGTCTTCACCTGGGCGATGCCCGCGTCGAGGATCTGCGTGGCCGCGGTCGCGACGTCGGTGCCGAGCGCGGCGGCCAGCGGAGCGATCGCGGCGCGCGCCGTCTCGGGGGCGCAGTGGGCGAAGTCGCCCTCGGGGACGCGGCCGAGGGCGTTGGCGGCACAGGTCATGGTGACGGCGAACCGCCCGCCCGCCGCGTCGATCACGGCGTAGTCGGCGGGGTCGCCGTCCATGGGTCGGACGGTGTCCACCTTGGCGTCGCGCAGTTGGTCGGGGGAGGCGAAGCAGGCGTACGGCAGTCCCGCGATGTGGGCGCTGCGCGGTCCCACGCCCGTCACCCGGCCTTCGCCGATCCGCACCATGGAGCCGCCGCCGACGCCGACGGTGCGCACGTCGAGGGCGCTCAGGTAGGAGGTCTTGCCGAGGATGGTGGCGTGCCGGACGGCGACCTTGCCGCGGCGTACGATGCTGATGTCGGTCGAAGTGCCTCCGGTCTCCAGGAACACGCCCTCGCTCACACGCTCCTGCATCAGAGCGCCCGCGACTCCGGCAGCCGGTCCCGACAGGACCGTCAGGAGCGGTCGGCGGCGCATCTCGCCGAGCGCCATCACGCCGCCGTCGCAGCGCATCACCATCAGGGGCGCGGTCACGCCCGCCTTGGTGATGGAGGCATCGACGAGGTCGGCGGTGGCCAGCATGCGGGGCAGGATCGCCGCGTTGACCACGGCGGTGCGGGTGCGCTTGTGCAGCCCATACAGCGAGGTGATCTCGTGCGCGGCGGTCATGGGCAGCCCGTACGGCCGTGCCGCGTCCAGGACAGCCTGTTCGCCCTCGGGGCGGTCGACGCTGAACGGCTGGCTGGCGACGAGGACTTGTGCGCCTTCGCCCTTCAGCCGTTCGACGGCGTGGCGGACGGCTGCCTCGTCCTGAGGGTCGGTGACATGCGCGTAGGCCAGCGGAAGCCTTTTACCGGGGGCGAGTTCGAGCTTGCCGAACGAGGCGAGGCGGCGGGTGAGCACCGCTCCGGGGCCGGTCCCGATGCCGATCAGACCGACGGTCGCCACGTCGCCCTCCAGGAGGGCGTTGGTAGCCTGGGTCGTGCCGTGCGCCAGGAAGGCGACGTCGGCCGGGGCGCAGCCGGTCTGCTCCAGGAGCCGGTCGAGCGCCTCGACGATGCCGTGCGCGACGCCGTCCTCGTGATGGTGGCTGGTGGGGACCTTGACCTGCCCCAGGAGTTCGAGGGTCGTGGCGTCCACGGCCACGGCGTCGGTGAAGGTTCCGCCCACGTCGATGCCGACGCGGATGCGGGGTGTGTTCATGTCCGGGCACCTCCTTGTGCTGGATCGGTTCGCGCGGGCGGTCACCGGGCGGGGCGGGTGGAGCCGCCCCGCCCGGAACTCCCCTCCGCGCGTGGGTCGTTCAGTAGCCGCGTACGTCCGGCCAGTGGCGCTGCACGCCGTCGCGGTCGAGGAGCTGGGCGAACTCCTCGAACCGCTTGTCCTCGGCCTGCACCTGGTGCGGCTCGACGTCCTCGGCCACGCAGTGCGCGGCCAGGGCGCCGACGACCTCGCCGACGTTCCACTCCACCGGGTGGAGCCGGTAGCAGCCGTTGGTGATGTGCGTGGTGCCGATGTTCTTGCCGGCAGGCAGCAGGTTGCGCACCCGGCGCGGCACGAGCGCGCCGAGCGGGATCTCGAACGGCACGGACCCGATGTCGATGTAGTTGTCGCCGCCGGTCGAGGGATGCAGGTCGATGCGGTAGCTGCCGACACCCACCGAGTCGCGGTGGCGCGTGCCGCCGTAGGGGCCGACGAGGTCGATCGCCACGTCATGCTCCGTGACGGTGGTGACCGCCTTGATACGGCGGGACTCGCGGACGTACGCCGCCTTGGCCAGGCCGTCCGCCGTGCCGGTCACGTCCGGGCGGATGCGCAGGCCCGGGAAGCCGGTGCCGCCGTCCGCGCGCGGTGCCTCGGTCTGCAGCCAGTACAGCAGCGACAGCGACAACTGCCGTGCCTCGCACAGCGCTTCGGCCTCCTGGCCGATGTACGGCTTGAGCCAGTAGTCGTTGAGCGGCCAGTTGACGAGCGTGATGTCGGAGTCGAAGGCGCTGGGGGAGTGCAGCTTACGGGCGAGGATGCGGCGAAAGCCCCACAGTTCCTTGTCGCCGGCATCGGCGCTCTGGTCGGCGGAGACCCTGAGCGGGTCGAGGGTTGGGTTCGGCAGAAAGGTCCGCGGCACCGGCTCCAGCGTGCGCGGGTCGGGCGCCTCGAAGCCGAGCAGGGGGCCGGGCCAGAACGAGGGCTGGTAGGTGTGCCAGAAGTCGTAGTCCTGCGGGCGGTCGATCGTGTGGTCCTCGCCCTCGTGGTGGGAGAGTGCGAAGCAGACCGTGATGCCCTGCTGGTTGAGGGGCTGAGCCTCGTCCGGGGCGTGCGGCTCGTCGAACTCGGCGCGTGCCTCCGCCCCGTTCGCGTGTTCGACGCCCGCAAGCTGGAGGAGTGCGCCCGTCTCGGTAGCGTCCAGGACGTAACGCGCGGTCAGGGTGCGACGTGTCCCGTCGCGCAGGTCTTTCAGGGTTACCGACCGAATGACATCGTTGTCGGAATCGGCGGAAATCGGCCGGTGCTCTGTCAGTACGGTCAGCCGTCCCGCTGCCCGGTGGGGCGCGAGCATGCCCTCCAGGACGGCGAGGGCGACCCGTGGCTCGTGGCAGAGCTTGCTGACGCGGCCTGCTCCCGGGTTGAGGTCGGTGAGCGCCAGGGCCTCGGCCCGCAGCGGGTACCAGTGGCGGTAGTACTTCCGGATTTCCTCGCGCAGCCGCCGGTATGAGGCGGTCGTGCCGAACTGCTCGACCCATGGGTGCTCGTCGGGCGGTACGGCCTGGCTGGTGAGCTGGCCGCCGATCCAGTCCGTCTCCTCGGTGAGCACGACGCTGCGTCCTGCCCGGCAGGCGGCGAGTGCGGCGGCCACGCCACCAAGACCGCCGCCCACGACGAGGATGTCGGCTTCGGGTATCACGCTTCTCCTTGCTGCTGGTTCGCGTTTGTTGGGGGGTGGGTCTGCCTGGGGCGTGCTCAGGGACGGGCACGTGGCGGTCCGGCCGTCAGACCCGGGCGGAAGACACAACTGACGAGTGGTTCTCGCGCCTCCTCGCCCGTGACGAGCGCAGCCAGCAGACGTACGGCTGCGGCGCCCAACTGCGGCCGGGGGATGTCGAATCCGGTTGGTTCGGGTTCGCCCGCAAGGTCGGCGGGCGGGCTGCCGAGCAGGGCGAGAGACACCTCTCCGGGGCAGTCGAGGCCCGCCTCGCGCACGGCGGAGAGCAAGCCTCGCCAGGCCGCCCCAGTGTCGGTCTCTTCCGCGACGAAGGCCGTCACCCCTTCGCTGACCCAGGCGCGCACCCGTTCGAGCGTGAACTCCCGCTGCGGATCGACGGACCGGAAGACAGTCGTGGGCCTGGAGGGCAGACCTGCTGCTTCCAGCCCTTCCAGGAAGCCGCGCTGACGGTCCGTCGAGGCGGGCGCGTCGTCGTCCTCGCGGACGAGGACGATCCGCCGATGCCCCAACTCGGCCAGGTGTCCTACGACGTCACGCGTGGCTTCGACATAGTCCGCGCCCACCCATGCCACGCCCTCCAACTCCTCGCGGCGGCCCAGGTGCACGACCGGGAAGCCGTCCTCGACCAGCCGCTTGAGCTCCGCCCGGGGTGTGTGCCGACCGAGGAAGAGACAGCCGTCGGCGAGCCGGACCCGGCTCAGGGCGTCGGGCCCCGCGGCCCCCGCCCCGCCGGTGCTCGACCCGGTGAACAGCACCAGGTCGTAGCCGAGGGCCGCCGCCTCGCGCTCGACGCCGACCAGGAAGGGGTAGTACGAGTGCTGCACATCGGTCGGGAACGTGGCGGTGAAGCTGAAGACGCCGAGGAGGTTGTTGCGGGCGGCGGCCAGGCGTCGGGCGGCCGGGTCGGGCACGTAGCCGAGGCTGCGGGCTGCCTCCAGGACCCGCCGGCGGGTTTCCTCGGAGATGATGCGTCCCTTGCCGTCGGGCTTCGGGGAGAGCACCAGGGACACGGTCGCCTGGGACACTCCCGCGAGCCGAGCCACCTCGGCCTGCCGGGGCCGTGACGTACGCCCGGCCGGAGCGGGCGTCCGCCCGGGCCGCTTCCTGTGTTCCACAGTGGTTCTCTCCTCAGGGGCAGGGTCCGGCTCTGTCGGCGGCGCCGTTAATGCGTATTAGGTAATGCGTATTAACAAGACTGTGCACTTCCTCGCTCGGCGGGTCAAGAGTTGGGACAGAAGTCTCCGTGAGGGCGTGAATATCCCGGGGGAGTCGCGGGGACTGCGCCCCGGGTCCGTCCCGCGGCGGCTGGGAGGCCGGCGCGGGTGGCTTCGAGTTGATCGGTGGATGTGATGCCGAGGAACAGAGCGACACCGGTCAGGTTGGCTCACGGCAGCAGCGCGACGAAGGCGGTGAGTGGCCCGCACACGGCGCCGAACGAACCGTACTTCGCGACGGAGAGCGAGATCAGTCACCCGGCCGCGATCCACAGCACCAGATGGACCGCTGAGCCGAACGCCGGCCTGTCCCGGCTGAGTCTCCTGGCCGCGGCCCGCATCAGGCCGCGAGGGCTCCACTTGCCGGCGCTGTGTGCGGGCGAGGCCTGACGCGGCCGGAGGACCTGCGAGGACGAGACGTGGCCGAGGCCTGCGAGGACGAGACGTCGGCGATGGATCCCGCGCCTGTCTGCGCATCGACGGAGCTGTCGCCCGGGTACCGAGGCAGGGGCCGGTGAGGTTGGTGTCCCTGACCTTTCCGAAGACCTTGGGCTCGATCGACTCGACCGTGCCCTCGCGCAAGGGCGGTCCTCCCGCCGCGGCGCGGCCAGTTCCTCTCGTTCGCTGCTGGTCGGGCCGTCACGTTCGCCCGCGTCGACCTCGGCCTGCTTCCCCCGGTCAGGCACCGCGGTCTCGGCCGGATCGATGTCCTTGGCGACCTCCCGGGGCTGAACCCCTGATCTCGGATGTCCGCCAAAGCGGATCAAGCCCAGCGGGTAACCACGTCGCTGCCGCGGCGTACGGCATCGTGTTGTTTGGCCTCCGGCATCGACCCTGCGGAGTGTGCCCGCCGAGCCGCGCAGAGCATCCAGGTCCTCTTCCGCCACTACGCCAAGTTCCTGGCCGAAGCGCGCAACCATGCTCAGAGCTGCGATACCGGTGGGAGACATCGGGAGTCGGGCCGCATTTCGACTCGTTGCTCAGGTGTGCGCCCAGCAGGGCGCCTGACGGTCATCATCTGCCCCGGTCAGGCGTCCTCTTTCGTGTCTAGAAGAAGCCCAGCTTCCTCGGCGAGTACGACACCAGTAGGTTCTTCGTCTCATGGTGGTACACGTGCCGTACCGCTGTTGACCGGCAGGAATGGTGGCTGCGGCGTCATCAGTGGGACCGCTGGTCCGTGAATGGCCCGGATCTTGGTCGCTGCGTCGCGGATCGAAGCGGTGCGCGGGCCAAGCACTCGTACAGCGAAGCCCAGCATTTGGGGGCCGAGTCCCGCACCGGAGGCAACATCTCGGACCGCGCGTCCACGCCGCTCGTGTGGCACGACGGCACCGTCTGGCGTCGGCGACGTGTCGCCCGGCCGTCGGACCGCAGGCCTCGTAGACTGCGACCGCAGGCGACGACACCGCACCACGCCCCCGACCCACACGCGTCCATCGGCCCCGACCCTGGCCCTTCGCGACCTCCAGCCCAACCCCGCGGGACCGTCACCCGCTGGTGCGCCCTGGCCACCGTCATCGGCTTCGCTTCCCGTAGTCGTAGGCTCGGCCACCGCCGACCGCCTACGCCCGCACCACACCGGCAGCTGACGCCCTGCGGGCCGCCTGCCGCGGTTCTCCTTGCTTCGTAGGGTTCTTCAGGTGCTGGCGTCGCGGCCGGGCGACCGGCCCTCGCGGCTGAGCACCCGCGCGAAGTGCGAGGCCGGCGCCGGAGAGCTTCACCTGGAAAGAGCCACTTTCCAGGGCAGAAATGCAGATATCACCTGCTGAAGGTATGAAGATGGGTATTGCGGTCGAAGGGTGGGGTGGAGGCGGAGCCGGGCATGAGTCAGCACAGGGCGCGGGCCCGGATCACGGCACTCGACACGTACGACATCCGCTTCCCCACCTCTCGACGTCTTGAGGGCTCGGACGCGACGCACCCTGACCCGGACTACTCCGCGGCGTATGTGATCCTCCGCTCCGACGCCCAGGACGGCCTGGAAGGGCACGGCTTCTGCTTCACCATCGGCCGGGGCAATGAGGTCGAGGTGGCGGCGATCGAGGCGCTGCGGTCGTATGTGGTCGGCCTGCCGATGGTTGAGCTCTTCACCGGGCTGGGCGACTTCCAGCAGGCGCTTGTCGGTGACAGCCAGCTGCGTTGGCTGGGCCCTGAGAAGGGTGTCATGCAGATGGCCGTCGCGGCCGTTGTGAACGCCGTATGGGACTTGTACGCCAAGCACGAGGGCAAGCCGCTGTGGAAACTGCTCGCCGACCTCGCTCCCGAGCAGATCGTGGCGCTGATCGACTTCCATTACCTCACCGACGCACTGACGCATGAGGACGCGCTGCGGATCCTGCGTCGCGCCCGGGCGGGCAAGGCGGAACGCGAGGTCCGGTTGCTCGCCGAGGGCTATCCCGGCTATGCCACCTCGCCGGGCTGGCTCGGCTACCCCGACGGCAAGCTCACCCGGCTGGCCCGCCAGGCCGTGGCAGATGGCTTCACCCAGATCAAGCTCAAGGTCGGAGCCGACCTTGAGGACGACATCCGGCGCTGCCGGACCGCCCGTGCCGCGATCGGTCCGGATATCCGGCTGGCCCTGGACGCCAATCAGCGCTGGGACATCGAGCAGGCCGTCGCCTGGATTTGTCGGCTTGCCGAGTTCGACCCTTACTGGATCGAGGAGCCGACCAGCCCGGATGACATCCTGGGCCATGCCGAGATCCGCCGGGCCGTCGCCCCGGTGAAGGTCGCGACCGGCGAGCACGTCCCCAACCGGGTGGTCTTCAAACAGCTGCTCCAGGCGCAGGCCATCGACGTTCTGCAACTGGACGCCTGCCGGGTCGGCGGGGTCAACGAGAACATCGCCATACTGCTCCTCGCCGCGAAGTTCGGGATTCCTGTCTGCCCGCACGCGGGCGGCGTGGGACTGTGCGAGCTCGTCCAGCACCTGGCGATGTTCGACTGGCTGGCAGTCTCCGGCACGCTTCAGGACCGCGTCATCGAGTACGTCGACCATTTGCACGAGCACTTCCTCGATCCCGTGGTCGTCTCCCGGGGGCACTACGCGGCTCCCACCACCCCCGGATTCAGCTCCGCCATGCGTCCCGGGACGCTGCGCACCTACGCGTTCCCCGACGGTGTCGGCTGGCTCAACGCGATGGAGGAGCCTTCCAAATGACCACATCAATCACCCAGGGTGCCCAGGAGTTCCAAGGGCTGGCCGCGATCGTCACGGGCGGGGCGTCGGGCATCGGGCTCGCCACCGCCGAGACACTCGCCGCGCGCGGCGCCCGTGTCGTGGTCCTCGACCGCGCCCCGGAGCAGATGCCCGGCCATCTGCGTGCCCTGACGGCCGACCTGGGGAACGGTGAGTCGGTGGCCCACGCCATGAGCCTGGCGATCGAGGAGCTCGGCGGTCTGGATGTTCTGGTCAACAACGCGGGTATCGGCAGCCAGGGCTCCGTCGAGGACAACTCCGACGACGAGTGGCACCACGTCCTGGAGGTCAATGTGCTCGGCGTCGTGCGAACCAGCAGGGCGGCACTGCCGTATCTGCGCAGGTCCCGCAACGCCGCCATTGTCAACACCTGCTCGATCGCCGCGACCGTCGGGCTTCCGCAACGCGCGCTGTACTCCGCCAGCAAGGGAGCGGTCCTCTCGCTGACTCTGGCGATGGCCGCCGACCACATACACGAGGGCATCCGGGTCAACTGCGTCAACCCCGGCACTGTGGACACGCCCTGGGTGGCGCGGCTGCTCGCGGCTTCCGCGGACCCCGAAGCCGAGCGGATCGCCCTGGCCGCCCGCCAGCCGAGCGGTCGCCTGGTCACCGCGCGGGAGGTGGCTGACGCCATCGCCTACCTCGCCGGACCCCTGGCCGGAGCCACCACTGGGACGGTACTGGCCGTCGACGGCGGCATATCGGGGCTCTGGATGGGACCCGGGTCCGCGCCTTGAGCCCAACGAGAGCGGCCAAGGGCGGCCGGCTCGCCCTCGGCCACCGGTCCTCGTCCGGGAACCGCCGCCACCGGTCCAGTCCCGGGAACCTCCGCCACCGGTCCCGTCCCCGGAACCTCCGCCCCCGCGCCTTTCCCGCATCGCCTGGACCCGTTCTCGGGCAGTCAGATTCAGGAGCTGAGCACGATGAAGCGCGTAGCCTTCGCCGCGGCGGCACTCGCCCTCGTGGCCGGTCTCGCCACCGGCTGCGGCGGCAAGGGGAGCGGGGAAGCGGGCGGTGGTTCGACCGCCTCGGGCGAGGTCGGTGTGGTACTCCCGTTCCTCACCTCGCCGTTCTGGCAGGCGTACAACCACTACGTCCCGCAGCAGGCCGCAGCTCAGGGCGTCGACGCGCTCCCCACGGTGAACTCCGACTCCGACCCGAGCAAACAGATCCGGGACATCCAGAATTTGCTCACCCGGGACGTGAAGGGCCTGGTCGTCTCGCCCCTGGACTCAGGAGCGATCGGTGGCGGTCTCAACGCTGCGGCTCGCAAAGGCGTGCCGGTGATCGCTGTCGACGTGGCGCCCGACAAGGGCAAAGTCGCCATGGTCGTCAGGGCCGACAACCGAGCCTACGGAGAAAAGGCATGCCGGCGGCTCGGCCAGGCGGTGAAGACCGGCAAGGTGGTGCAGATCCAGGGCGATCTCGCTTCGATCAACGGCCGGGACCGCTCGGAGTCGTTCACCGAATGCATCCGGAAGAACTACCCGGACATTCGGATCCTGAATGTGGCCGCCTCGTGGCAGGCGGACAAGGCGGCGACCGGGCTGGAAGCGCTGTACACCGCCAACCCCGATGTCAAGGGCATCTACATGCAGGCAGGAGGCGTCTATCTCGCGCCCACTCTGCAAACGCTCAAACGCCACAACGCACTCGTTCCGGTCGGGAACCCACGACACATCGTGATCGTCTCCAACGACGGCATTTTGCAAGAGCTGGACGCCATCCGCCGAGGCGAGATCGACGCCACCGTCTCTCAGCCCGCCGACCTGTACGCCAAATACGGCATGTACTACATCAAACGGGCCATGGAGGGTGAAACCTTCAAGGTGGGACCGACCGACCACAACAGCACCATCGTCAGACTGCCCAGCGGCAGCCTCGAGGACGAGCTTCCGGCTCCGCTGGTGACCAGGGAGAACGTCGACGACAAGAACCTGTGGGGCAACCGGGTCGGCTGAGTGAGGAAGCGAGAACCGGGATGAAGCAGACCCCGCCTCCCATGGCGGCCGACGGGCCTCCGGGGGTCCACCCGCTGGCCGAGGCCCACGGCGTTACCAAACGCTTCGGGCCGACCGTCGCCCTCGACGATGTCGAGATCACGGTCCTTCCCGGTGCGTCGCACGCTCTCGTCGGCCGCAACGGGGCGGGCAAGTCCACCCTGGTGAACATCCTCACCGGACTCCAGCGGCCGGACCGCGGGACCGTCCTCTACGGCGGTGAGCCCGCTCCCTCCGCCGCCGACCGGGAGGGGTGGCGGCGTCGGGTCGCCTGCGTCTACCAGGCGTCCACAGTCGTCGGCGGCCTCAGTGTCGCGGAGAACCTGTTCATCAACCGCCATCCCACTACCCGCGGCTCGGTCATCAGCTGGCGGCGGATGCGCCGCGCGGCCCGCGCCCTGCTGGACGAGTGGGGAGTAGAGGTGGACGAGAGCGTGCCGGCCGACAGGCTCAGCGTTGAGGACACCAAGATGGTGGAGATCGCCCGCTCACTCTCCCACGGCGCCCGGTTCATCATCCTGGACGAGCCGACCGCCCTGCTGGACAGCCTGGCGATCGACCGACTGTTCCGCCATGTGCGACGACTTCAGGCCGCCGGAGTCACCTTCCTGTACATCTCGCACCACCTGGAGGAGATCTACGAGGTCTGCCAGGTCGTCACCGTGCTCCGCGACGCCCGCCGGATCACCACCGCGCCCGTGGGCGAGCTGTCCAGACGGAAGCTGATCGAGGCCATGACAGGCGACTGGGGACTCCAGACCGGTGAGCGCGACCCGCTCCTCGACACCGGTGAACGCCCGGCCGCGGGGCTCGGCTCCGTACCCCGGCCGACGGCGGACGCGCCCGTCGTGGTGCGGGTGGACGGCCTCAGCGGCCCGCACTTTCGCGACGTCAGCATTACCATCCGGGCCGGAGAAGTGGTGGGCCTGGCCGGCCTCGCCGGGTCCGGCAGTCATCAGCTCGCCGAGACGCTGGCCGGGTTCTACCGGCCGACGGGCGGACGGATCAGCATTCTCGGCCGTCCGCTGCGGCCGGGCGATGTCCCTTCAGCGCTGGCCGCGGGTGTCGGATGCGTACCGCGCGACCGGTACTCCCAGGGCTTCGTCCCGGAGCTGTCGGTGGCCGACAACGTCTCGATGACGATCAGCGACCGGCTCGGCCCGTTGGGGTTGATCTCCCCCAAGGCCCGTGATGCCTTCACCCGCCGGACGATCTCCGACCTCGACATCACGACCGAGGGGCCCCACCAGCCGGTCATCGGCTTGTCCGGCGGCAACCAGCAGAAGATCGACATGGGCCGGGCACTTGCCACCGACCCGGCGGCGCTGGTGCTCATCAACCCGACGGCCGGTGTCGATGTGAAGTCCAAGCGCGCTCTGCTCTCCGTCGTCGATCGGGTCAGCGCCCAGGGGCAGGCGGTGCTCATCGTCTCCGATCAGATGGAGGATCTACGCGCCTGTGAACGTGTCCTGGTGATGTTCAACGGATCGCTGACCTCAGAGCACGCCGCCGGCTGGACCGACCACGAGCTGGTCGCGTCGATCGAAGGGGTCACTCCCGCTCATGAATGAGATCACCCGGCCCCGGGCCGTCCCCGCCCACAGGCCGGCCCTCAGCAGGATCAGCGACCTCGCACTGCTGCCGGCGCTGATCCTGCTCCTGATCGTCGGCGCTGTCAGCAACGAACACTTTCTCGAACGGGACAATCTGACAAACATCCTGGCGGCCTCGTCGGCCCTCGGTCTGCTCGTGCTCGCCGAGGCGATGATCCTCATCAGCGGAAAGATGGACCTCTCCCTGGAGTCCATCGCCGGTCTCGCCCCCGCCCTGGGATTCATGGTCGTCATCCCCGTTGCGTCGGCAGGCTTCGGCACAGAGCTTCCCACCTGGCTGGGCCTGGCGATCATCCCCCTCGTCGGGGCGTTCATCGGGGCGGTGAACGGCATCCTGATCTGGGGACTCCGGCTCAACGGCTTCATCGTCACCCTGGCGATGAACATCGTGCTGCGCGGGCTCCTGGTCGGCATGGTCTCGGGCAAGACCCTCTTCGATGCCCCCGAGGCGTTCTTCGCGCTCGGATCCGAGACCTGGCTCGGACTCGCCAAATCCGTATGGCTGACCGCCCTGTGCTTCGCCGTCGCGGGATTCGTACTCCGCTACCACCGGCTCGGTCGCGCGGTCTACGCGATCGGCGGCAACGCCCCCGCCGCCCGGGCCGCGGGAATCCGGGTCGAGCGGGTGGGTTGGAACGTCCTGGTCATCGGCGGAGCGCTCTCCGCCATAGCGGGCCTGGTCATTGCCGGACGTGTCGGCGCCGTCAACGCCAACCAGGGCAGCGGCCTCATCTTCACCGTTTTCGCTGCCGCGGTCATCGGCGGCATCAGCCTCCGTGGCGGCAAGGGCTCCCTGCTCGGTGCCCTGCTCGGGGCGCTGCTTCTGGGAATGCTGGAGAACCTTCTCGTCCTGGAGCAGGTGTCGTCGTTCTGGATCCAGGCGATCTACGGCGGCATCATCCTCGTCGCGCTGATTGTCGCCCGGCTCACCAGCGGGGAGGCACAGGAGTAGCCGGGACGGCCTCGGCAGGCCGGATGCCCGGGTTCAGGAGGACCAGGACGACAACGCGGCGACGACCGCGGCACAGCGATGGCAGACGATGATGGGCGGCCATATTGTTAGGTATATGTAATCCGCAGATGGGACAGCTGCGATGACCGCCATGGAGGGTGGGACGCGGGCAGGCCTCGTAGGGCCGACCGATCTGTCCCACGCCGCGACGGCTGTGATCGACAAGCATGGGATCATCGTCGGCTGGACCGGTGCCGCCGAGCGGCTTCTCGGCCACCCCGGCGCAGATGTACTGGGTCGGCCCGCCTCCGACCTGCTCGCGTCGTCCGAGGACGCGTCGAGGGTCGCGGAAGTCGTGGAGCGGTGCCGGGCTGCGGGCTGCTGGTCCGGTTTCCTGGATGTCCGCCGCAGTGACGGCCAGTACCTCAAAGTCGGCCTTCAGATCTCGCCGATGGCCGACTCGGAAGGGTGCGAATGCTGGCTGGTCTTCGCCATCGATCTGGCGAAAACCCCCTCGTGGGCTGTCAGCTCGGTGCTTGAGGGATTCCTCACCCGCTCCCCGATCGGCATGGCAGTTCTCAGCCCCGATCTGCGGTACGTCTGGATGAACGACACCCTGGAGCGCTACGGCGGGATTCCGCGCGAGGAGCGACTGGGGCGCCGGATGTCCGATTCCCTGCCCGGCCTGGACACCGCCGCGTTGGAGGCGCAGATGCGGCGGGTCCTGGAGACCGGCGAGCCGGTGATCGACTACGAATACCAGGGATGGACCTGGGCGGAGCCGCATCGCCAACATGCCTACTCGACATCCTTCTTCCGCCTGCTCGGTGCCGACGGGGACGTGCTGGGCGTGTGCTACATGGGCATGGACGTCACCGACCGGTGGAAGGCCCGGGAGCGGCTGAACCTGCTGAACGAGGCGGGCGCCCGCATCGGCAGAACGCTGGATGTCATGCGGACGGCCCAGGAGTTGGCCGAGGCGGCTGTGCCGCGTCTTGCCGACTGCGTCTTGGTCGACCTGCTGGAGCCGGTGCTGCACGGTGAGGAACCCACCCCCGGACCGGTAGGGTCCAAACCCGTTCTGCTGCGCGCCGGCATGCACTCGATACGTGCAGGCACCCCTGAGTCGATCGTACGGCGGGGAGAGCCGGTCGATCTGCTCCCCTCCTTGCCCGGCGGCCAGTTCCTTGTCGACGGACAAGCGTTCCTCACCCCGCGCCTGGACCCCGACAGCGCATGGGTCGTCGAGGATCCGTCCCGGGCGGAGAAGATCAGGGAGTTCGGACTCCACTCGGTGATGGTGGTGCCCCTCCGGGCACGGGGCAACCCCCTCGGTGTGGCCTCGTTCGTCCGGTCCCGGCATCCGGATCCCTTTGAGGAGGACGACCTGCTGCTCGCCGAGGAACTGGTCGCCCGCGCGGCGGTGTCCGTGGACAACGCCCGCCGCTACGCGCGCGAGCACGCGGCGGCACTGGCCCTGCAGCGCAGCCTCCTTCCGCATGCCCTGACCGGCGGCAGCGCCCTGGAAGTGGCCTCGCGCTATCTCCCCACCGATGTTCAAGGCGGCGTGGGCGGTGACTGGTTCGATGTGATCCCCCTGTCCGGCGCCCGGGTCGCACTGGTTGTCGGCGATGTGGTCGGTCACGGCATCAACGCCGCGGTGACCATGGGCAGGCTCCGCACCGCCGTGCACACGCTCGCCGACATGGACCTGCCGCCCGAAGAACTGCTGGCCCACCTCGACGACCTGGTGATCCGCCTCGCCGAGGAGGAGGACCAGAACGACGAGGCCATCGCCACCGCGGTGCTGGGCGCCACCTGTCTGTACGCCGTCTATGACCCGGTTACCCGGCGGTGCACCATGGCCCGTGCTGGGCACCCACCGCCCGCAATCGCCGTACCCGGCGGCTCCGTCACCTTCCCCGACCTCCCCGCAGGCCCACCGCTCGGCCTCGGTTCCCTCCCCTTCGAGTCCGCCGAGCTGGAACTCCCCGAGGGCAGCTTGATCGCCCTCTACACCGACGGGCTCATCGAAACCTGCGACCAGGACATCGACGTCGGTCTGACCCGCCTCAGCGATGTCCTCCCCAAGCCCGGCCTCGTACTGGAAGACCTGTGCACCTTGGTGGTCGACGCCCTGCTGACTGGCCCGCAAACCGACGACGTCGCCCTCCTCCTCGCCCGCACCCGCGCTCTGAGCCCGAACCAGGTCGCCTCGTGGGACCTGCCCACCGACCCGGCGATCGTCGCGAGCGCCAGATCCCTGACCGTCCGCCAGCTCACCGAATGGGGCCTCGAAGAGCTCGAGATGACCACTGAATTGGTCGTCAGCGAGCTGGTCACCAACGCCATCCGCCACGCCACCGGCCCCATACGCCTGCGCCTGATCCGACAGGACGTCCTGATCTGCGAGGTCTCCGACACCAGCAACACCTCACCGCGCCTGCGCCACGCCCGGACCACGGACGAGGGCGGTCGGGGCCTCTTCCTCGTCGCGCAGATGACGCGCCGTTGGGGCACTCGCTACATCGCGGCCGGCAAGCTGATCTGGGCCGAACAGGACCTCCCACGCGGACGGTCCGCCATCAAGATCCAGTGAAGCCTGGACACACGTCAGGCCGGTAGTCGGAGCGGGGGACGATGGCCGACCGAGAGGTCGTGGTGGCCCCGCCTTAACGGACGCTGCCGCGGTCATCACTCGCCCGCCGGAGCCGTGAGCCGAGCCCGGATGGAAGGTGCGAATCCTTTATGAAGCACTCGTGGTTGCCACGCCCCAGTTGGCGGGGACGGACTCGGCGAAAGGCGCCTGACGGGCAAAAGCCCAGTTCAGGCGGTCTTTCTTGTGCCTCTAGGAGAAGTCGAGCATCTGCGGCGAGTACGACATCAGCAGGTTCTTGGTCTGCTGGTGGTACACGGGTGTGATGCCTGCTGACCTGTGCTGGGGTGCTTGTCGGCCTTGGACCGGTTGTCAGCGCGTGGGTTCAAGGAATGCAGGACCTCCCTCAACGGGAACCTGATTGCGGTCCGGAGAACGAGGTGGTCCAGGCGGGCAGGTTCGTTGCTACTGGAGCGGCTGCGAGTCGCGGCCGGGACCGACCCTGTGGCTCGCGGTTCCCCCTTGCCCGTGGTGCCGGTGTGACCGCGACGTTTACCCCGGCCGTCGGTCAGCGCGTGTGGCGGCGGACCGCGTCCAGTAGCTGGTCGATGTCGTCGGCGCTGTGGGAGAAGGCGGTGACGAACCGGACGATCCCCGGCTCCCAGCGGTCGTGGTAGAACACGTAGCCCTCGGCGAGGAGCCCTTCGGTGACCTGCTGGGGCAGGCGGCAGAAGAGGATGTTGGCCTGGGGGGTGGCCAGAAGGCCGGTGCCGGGGATGGACTTGAGGCCGTCGCCGAGGCGGGTGGCCATCGCGTTGGCCTGGCGGGCGTTGCGCAGCCACAGGCCGTCGGTGAGGTAGGCGTCGATCTGGGCCGCCTGGAAGCGCATCTTGGAGGCGAGCTGGCCGGCGCGCTTGACGCGGAAGGCGAGTTCGGAGGCGAGTGCGGGGTCGAAGGAGACGATCGCGTCGGCGGTCATCGCGCCGTTCTTGGTGGCGCCGAAGGACAGGACGTCGACGCCGGCCTTCCAGGTCATCTCGGCCGGGGTGGCGCCGAGATGGTCCAGGGCGTTGGCGAACCGCGCGCCGTCCATGTGGACGCGCAGCCCCGCGTCCTTGGCGATGGCGGACAGGCCGCGGATCTCCTCCAGGGTGTAGACGCTGCCGCTCTCGGTGGCCTGGCTGATGCTCACCGCGGACGGCTGCACGCTGTGCACGTCACCGGCCCGGCGGCGCACAGCCACCCGCAGCGCCTCGGGGTCGATCTTGCTGTCGGGGCCTGGCACACCGACGAGCTTGGCGCCGTTGGTGAAGAACTCCGGAGCGCCGCATTCGTCGGTGTTGATGTGGCTGTCCGGGTGGGAGAGCACGCTGCCCCACGGCGGGGTGAGGGCGGCCAGGCTCAGGCCGTTGGCGGCGGACCCGGTGGAGACCGGGAAGACTTCGACGTCCCGCTCGAAGATCTCGCTGAGCCTGCGGCGGGCGCTGTCGGTGAAGGGGTCGTTGCCGTACGGCAGGACCTGTCCGGCGGCTGCGTCGGCGACGGCCTGGGCTATCTGCGGGGACGCCCCGGCCATGTTGTCGCTGATGAAGGCACGGCTGGAGGGAGTCGTGGCGATGCTCGTGCTCATGAGCAGGGATTCCTCGGTCTCAGGTGCTGATGGGGGAGGCGAAGACAACGGTGATGTCCACTTCCTCCGCGCCGGTGCGGTAGAAGTGCGGGGCGTCCCCCGCGAAGGCGAGCATGTCGCCGGGGCCCAGATCCTGCGGGGCGTCGACGGGGCCGGCGGTGACGTGCCCGGTGGCGATGAGCAGGTGCTCGATCGTGCCCGTGGCGTGCGGGACGCCGGGCAGCTCCGTCTCGGGCGGAATGCGCAGTCGCCAGATCTCCAGGCTGTTGCCGCTGCTGATGCGGCGCAGCAGTTCGCGGGAGACCTCGCCGGGCTCGATGTCCGTGCCCGGTCGGAAGACCGGCCCGGTGTCGGCGTCACGCGCCAGCAGGTCGGCGATCGGAATGCGCAGGGCGATCGCGATCGCATCCAGGGTGTCGATCGTCGGATTGCCGTTGCCGGCCTCCAGCTGCGACAAGGTGGCCTTGCTCAGCCCGGCGCGCCGGGCCATCTCCGCGGCGCTCATGCCGCGCTGCTGGCGGCGCAGGCGGATCTTCGCGCCGACCGCGGCTGCGGTACTGCTGACCGGCTGACGGCCGGACGGAGGGGGCGTCATCAGCGGCTCCTGCGGGTCGCGGTGCAGGACACGCGAATGCGGGCCAGAAGAGCTCCGATCGAATGAACCATGCGTTCACTATACCGAACCCACGGGGCAGTGAACATGGCGTTCGATTTAGTGAACGACGCTGACCGAGGGGAGGCGCGCCACCGATGGCTCATACGCAAGACCCGTGTCGGCCGGCCGCAGTGCTGCGGTCGGCCGACACGGGTGCCCCTCGCGGTTCGGTGATCCGTCGGTCAGGAGCCGGGGAGGTCAGCCCGCCCAGATGCGCAGCCTGATCGTGCGGGCCTCGGGACGCAGGGCGAACTCGGGCCACACGTCCGGGCCGCACGACCGCGAACCGAGTCCGTGCTGCGCCGCGTCGATGGTCAGACGGCTCGTCGTCGAGGCGGGGAGCTCACACGGGTGTCCGGCCCGTGCGAGCTCCTGGGGCGTGTGGCGGCTGAGCGTGAAGCCGGGCCGCCGTCCGTGCGTGTCGGGCAGGGCCTCGACACGGAACACCTCAGAGCCCGTGCTCGTGAGGATCAGCCGGCGCAGGCCGGACCGGTGTCCGGTCTCCTGGGGACGTGCGTAGTCGACCGAGAGGTCGTCGATGCCGGAGGAGAAACGGCCGGTGCGCGCCGCCCGCAGACTGTCGGGGTACGACTCCGAGGGGCCGAGCCCGAACCACTCGGCGCCGTCGACGGGCGCCCCGCCGTCGGGCAGGTCGAAGCGGATTCCGATCCGCGGCCACACCGTGCTCCAGCCCCTCGACGGCTCGATCTCCACCCGGAGTTCGAGCTCGCCGGCTTCGAGCGACCAGACGGACTCCACCATCACGAACAGGGCGGAGTTCGCCGCGGAGACCTTGTCGAGCGTGCGCAGCGCGTCCGTCTTGTCGTGGGGCCGTTCCACCGACACACGACGTGCGGTCAGCCGGTCGAGACCGTCGCGACGCCACAGCTCGGCGTTGGACACCCCCGGGACACTCGCGTCGCTCTCCTCCACACCGTCCGACGGGCTCTCGTCGTTGTCGGTCGGGGCGCGGAACAACTCCAGCCGTGGTCCTGTCACGGCGCGGCCGGCCAGGTTCACGAGGCGGCCGTCCACGAACTCGGCGGCCCCGAGCGTCAGCGTTCCGGGGTCCGGTCGCCAGCCCGTGCGGTGCCGGACGGCGGGCACGGGGATGTGCGGCGAACGGTCCGACTGGACGGTGGCCACCACATGGCCCAGGGGGGCCCAGGGGGCGGCCGTCGCCAGGACCGCGTCGATCGTCAGCCATGTCTCGCCCTCGGGCGCCACCGGGACCGGCGGGAGGGACACCCACCCCGACTCGCCCGCCGCGACCACCGGGACCTCCAGGTCCCCGGCGTCCACAGGCGTTCCGTCGTGCTCGACGCGCCAGCGAAAGCGCAGGTCGGACGTGTCGGCCGAGTGCCGCAGGTTCGTCACCGCGACCTTGTCGCCGTCGAAGACGAAACGGAGCGGCTGTGCGACCGCCTTGTACTCGTACAGGCTGGGCGTCGGGACGTCGTCACTCAGCAGCATGCCGTCCATCACGAAGTTGCCGTCGTGCACGACCTCTCCGAAGTCGCCTCCGTAGGCGTGGTACGCAGTGCCGTCCGGTGCCGTGGCCAGGATGCCGTGGTCGCGCCATTCCCAGACGAATCCGCCGTGCAGCCGCGGATGTTCGTGCACCAGCACCTCGTACTGATCGAGCGCCCCCGGCCCGTTGCCCATGGCGTGGGCGTACTCGCACAGCAGGAACGGCTTGGCGCGCTGCCGGGCGCTCTGCGCGGGGGTGCAGTTCAGCAGCGGCGTGTCCGTGCCGTCCGTGCCGATGCGCTCGGTCTCCGGCACCGACGCGTACATGCGGGAGTACACGTCGGTGTACTCACCGGTGTAGTCGCCCTCGTAGTGCACGGGGCGTTCGGCGTCCCGGGCGTGCACCCAGGCCGACATGGCGGCGAGGTTGCTACCGGTACCCGACTCGTTGCCGAGCGACCACATCACGATGCTCGGGTGGTTCTTGTCCCGTTCCACCGTCCGCCGGATGCGGTCGAGGTACGCCTCCCGCCAGGCCGGGTCGTCGCTCGGGTTGCCCACCCAGCCGAGCTTCTCGAAGCCGTGCGTCTCCAGGTCGCATTCGAGCACGACCCAGAAGCCGAGTTCGTCGGCGAGGTCGAGCAGACGCGGATGCGGCGGGTAGTGGCTGGTGCGGATCGCGTTCACGTTGAACCGCTTCATCCGGGCCAGGTCCTCGCGGGCGTGCTCCTCGTCGAAGACCCGGCCGCGCACGGGGTGCGCCTCGTGCCGGTTGACCCCGTGGAACACGACACGACGGCCGTTGACCAGGAACCGGTCACCGCGGATCTCGACCGTACGGAAGCCCACGCGCAGCGCGATGCTCTCCGCCGCCGTCGACACGGTGGCGTCGTACAGGCGGGGCCGTTCGGCCGACCAGGGCTCCACCTCGCCGGCGTCGACCGGCGTCACGTCGGCCGCGGTCGCCCAGACCTGCTCGACGCCGAGTTCGGGGATGCGCAGGGTGACCGGGAACGCGGACGCCTCGGCGGTGATCTCCGCCTCGACACGCCCGCGACCGTCGCGGAACCCGGTCCGCAGCCAGACGTCCTCGATGCCGCCGGCCGGCCGGGCGGTCAGTGTGACGTCGCGGAAGATGCCCGGCAGCCACCACTGGTCCTGGTCCTCGACGTAACTGGCCGCCGACCACTGATGCACCCGTACGGCGACGACGTTGTCGCCCGGACGCACCGCCCGCGTGATGTCGAACTCGTGGGCGAGCCGGCTGCCGCCGGCGCTGCCGATGTCGACACCGTTGACCCAGACCCGGAAGAGCGACTCGACACCGTCGAACCGCAGCACGATCCGCTCGGCGTCGGACCAGTCGGCGGGTAGGGCGAAGTGACGCCGGTAGTCGCCGGTGGGGTTCTCGTCCGGGACGTGGGGCGGGTCGATCGGGAACGGGAACTGGATGTTGGTGTAGATCGGCCGGCCGTGGGCTCCGTCGCCCTCCAGCACCCAGTGGGACGGCACCGGGATGCTCTCCCAGGCGTGGTCGTCGAATTCTTCGGCCGCGAAGTCCTGTGTCACCGACGCCGTGGGCGACAGCCGGAAACGCCAGGCTCCGTTCAGCGAGAGCGAGGGAGCGTCGGAGTGCAGCCACGAGCGCGCCGGGCGTAGCGCACCGCGCCCGGGTGTGGGGTCCGAAACGTACGCGGAAAGCTCGGAGGGCAAGAGGTCACAACTTTCTTGGTGGCAGCGGGGAGATTCTTCGAGGGCTAGCGGAGGACCACGGTGCGGATCTCCCAGGGGCCGAGGGCGAGTTCGAGGCCGTCGCCGGACGGTTCCGCTTCCGCGGAGAGCGGTCTGCCGAGCAGGTCGACCGTCGTCGCCTCGGTGAACGAGCCCGTCACCCGGACGACCGAGCCGGTGTCGCTCATCGCGGCCAGCCGCACCTCCGTTCCGGACCCGCGCTCGTCGTCGGTGACGCGGCGGACGCTGGAGACGAGGACGTCCCTGCCGTCGACCCGGAGTCCGCTCGCGTCGTCCGGCAGGTCGCCTCCGCCGGGCGCGGTGCCGCGGGTGACGAGCACGTCGCCCCGGAACTCCTCGGCGAGGGCGACCGCGTCGGCCCCCTGCCAGCCGGTCGAGGAGGGCAGCACGGCGAAGCGGTTCGCGATCCGCATGCCGCGGTCCTGCGCACCCGGCGCGGGGATCTCGCTCGCCGCGGGCTCGTCGCGCAGGGGGTGGATGTTGACGCTGATCGAGCCGATCGCGCGCAGCAGGGTGACGGCCAGTTCCGCGCCGCCGTCGACGAGTTCGTACTCGCTGGAGTGGTCGAGCAGCACGGTCGCCGGTCCGGCCGACACGAACGAGCTCGCCGGGAAGGTCGGGAGCGGGTACTCGCCCCAGCCGCCCTCGGCGGTGAGCCCACGCTCGGTCACCGCGAACTGCCCGGCGGAGGCGGAGACGGCCACCGGCTCGGGCAGCGGCACGTGGAAACGCAGCCGGTGGTCGGCGGACTGGTTCAGGAACGACGTGGAGACCCGGACGAACGGCTCGCCCGCGCGCACCTCCACGAGCGTCTCCACCGGAGTCGCCACGGTCCGCTCGGCGCGCAGGTCGCGGTCGTCGCAGAGCGCGGCGGGCCACGCGTAGACGCGGGTGACCCGCAGCCGGGAGCGCAGTGGACCCTCTTCGAGGACGTCGACGGTCGTCTCCACCGGCTCCGACACGAGTACGTCCCGTGCCGGCGGCGCGTAGTTGTAGCTGTCGCCGCGGTCACCGCCGTCGACGAGGCGGCCGACGCCGCTCAGGACGGTGCCGTCGGCGCCGGTCACGGTCAGGGTGCCGTCGGCGGCGACCTCGACGTCGACCAGGCCGTTGGACACTCCGCGAGGCGTCGCCGTGGCATCCGCGAGGGTGGCCGACGGGGCGGCCGGCCGCTCGCTCGGCGCGACCCGGAAGCTCGCGAGCCCGGAGGCCGGCACGTGCACGGGCACCAGCGCGGTCGCCCGCGCCTCCTCCAGCGTCAGCACCCGCCACTCGCCCGGGTGCGCGGCGGCCGCCTCGGCGACCTCGCGGCGCAGGATCAGCAGGTCGAACGGTCCGCTGGTGGGCACCTCGGCGAGGTGGAAGACGAGGGAGTTCGGGGTGAGTTCGTAGTGGTCGATCAGCCGGCCGAACAGCTCGCGGCGGTGGATGCGGCGCAGGACGCGTTCGAGCTGGGAGGCGTCCATGCGCTCGTCGCTCAGCACGGTCGGCGCCTGCGAGATCAGCTGCACGGAGTGCGTGGAGCCGTCGGCGGCGGTCGCGACAAGACCGGCTCCTGCCGGTGGCGCCACGACGTCCACCTCGACCAGCGCCGTACGGGCGAACGGCAGCGGGTTGGCGACGAGATGAGCGTCGCTCGGCACCCGGGCGGCGGGCTCGGCGAGCGCGGCGTCCCGCACGGCACGCGCGGTCTGCGCGGCCTCGGCCAGGCGGGCGTCGACCTGGTCGCAGGTCTCGTCGGTGCCCGAGCCGACGACCGAGTCGTGCGCCGTCGACTCGATGATCTTGTGCCAGGCGAGTGACAGGAACGGCGCGTCGTCCCGCCGGGACCACAGGGCGTTCGCGCGCTCGGCGTGGTCGACGGTGCGTTCGGCGACGGCCATCCGCTGCTTGAGCCCGAGCCGGACGGAGAGTACGCCGGGCAGGATGTTGCCACGGACATGGCTGCGCAGCTCGCCGGTGACGACGGCGGACACCTCGTCCCGCACGTGCTCGCGGATGTACTCGTCGAGGGTCGCGATCGTGATGGCGCGCTCCTCGCCGGAAGCGCGCCGCAGCCAGTCCGCGAGCCGCGGGTCGGGCGCGTTGTGGTCGGTGCCGGCCATCGCCAGCACCGGGTCGCCGCCCCATCGCTCAGCCGTCATCCGCGCGTAGTCGCCGAGCGCGCGGCCGATCCGGTCGGGCACCAGCAGGACGTCGAGACCGTTGTCGTAGCCGTCGAAGAGGAACTCGGTGCGCACCTCGGAGCCGTCCGGCGCGCGCCAGCGGAAGGCGTGGCCGTCGACGGAGCCGGGCACACCGCGCCACAGCGCCGCGTGCTCGATCCCGGCGCGGGCGAGGATCTGCGGCATCTGCGCGATGTGGCCGAACATGTCCGGCAGATACCCGACGGGCATCGCACCGCCCAGTCGCTCCGCCGCGTCCCAGCCCATCCGGAGGTTGCGCACGATCGTCTCGCCCGAGCAGAGGAACTCGTCGAGCAGGATCAGCCACGGTCCGATGGCGAGTCGGCCCTCGCGCACCAGCGCCACGAGGCGGTCGCGGTTCTCCGGCCGCATCTCCAGGTAGTCCTCGACCGCGGCCATCTGCCCGTCGACGGTGAACCGGAAGTCCGGGTTCGCCTCGGCCGTCTCCAGCACGGTGTCCAGGGCGGTGACGAGCCGGTGCCGGAACACCTGGAACGGCTCGTACCACTCCCGGTCCCAGTGGAAATGGGGCACGAAGACGGCGGAGTTCTGCATGGCGAGGGGAACCTTCTGTGCGGACCTGCGGGGGAGAGCGGTCACTTGAGGGAACCGGCGGCGAGCCCGGTGCGCCAGAACCGCTGGAGGAGGATGAACACGATGATCACGGGCACGATCGACACCAGTGAGCCGGTGATTACGGACTCCTGGAGCAGCGGGGCCCGGGCGGTCTGGCCGTTCCACTCGTACAGGCCGAGCGTGATCGGGAACAGCGACTCCTTCTGGAGCATCACCATCGGCAGGAAGAAGTTGTTCCAGATGGCCACGAACTGGAACAGGAAGATGGTCACCAGGGCCGGCGTCATCAGCCTGGACGACACCGAGAAGAACGTGCGGAACTCGCCCGCGCCGTCCAGCCGCGCCGACTCGATCAGCTCCTGCGGAACGGCGGCGTTGGCGAAGATGCGCGCCAGGTAGACACCGAACGGGCTGACGATGCTGGGCAGGAACACCGCGAGGTAGGTGTTGACGATCCCGGTCGCCGAGAAGAGCAGGAACAGCGGCAGGGCCAGTGCGGTGGTCGGGACGAGGACACCGCCGAGCACGACGGAGAAGAGGAACTCCCTGCCGCGGAAGCGGAACTTGGCCAGCGCGTAGCCGCACAGGGCCGAGATCAGGGTGCCCACGGCCGCGCCCAGCACCGCGTAGATGACGGTGTTGACGGCCCACCGCCCGAAGATGCCGTCGCTGCGGGTGAACAGGATGCGCAGGTTCTCGAACAGGTTGAAGTGCGAGAACGCCAGCCCGTTGGTGGTGGCGAGCTCACCCTGCGGCTTCGTCGCCGCGACGACCAGGAAGTAGACCGGCAACAGGAAGTAGACGGCCAGGAGGAACATCAGGGCCATGACGGCCGTACGGCTGCCCCGGCTCTCGCGGATCGTGGATGGGTTGCTCACAGTCCCGCCTTCTTCGAGGTGAGTCGCATGAACCCGAAGCTCAGGACGAAGGTGATGACGGCGATGACCACCGAAATGGCCGCGGCCTGCTGGTAGTTGTTCCCGGAGGCCACCGCGTACGCCAGCATGTTCGGGGTGAACGTGCTGGAGATGTTCGAGGAGATCTGGCGCAGCACGGCCGGCTCGGCGTAGAGCTGGAGTGTGCCGATGATCGAGAACACCGTCGTCAGGACGATCGACGGCGCGATGATCGGGACCTTGATCCGCCACGCGATCGTCCAGTTGGTCGCGCCGTCGATCTTGGCGGCCTCGTAGAGCTCCTGCGGGATCGACTGGAGCGCCGAGTACATGATCAGCATGTTGTAGCCGGTCCAGAGCCAGGTGGAGACGTTCGCCGCCGACCACAGCACGGCGCCCGGACCGAGGAAGTTGGGGTGCAGGCCGATGCGCTGGAACAGGTCGACAACGGGGCTGAGTTGCGGCGAGTACAGGTACGACCACATGATCGCGGCGATGACGCCGGGCACGGCGTACGGCATGAACGCGGTGATGCGGAAGAACGCCTTGAGCTTCAGCAGGGGCGTGTCGAGCAGCAGCGCCATGACCAGCGCGACGAACAGCATGACGGGCACCTGCACGATGCCGAACAGCCCGATGCGGCCGATGCTGTTCCAGAACTCGCTGTTCTGGAACACCTGCGTGTACTGGTCGAATCCACCGAAAGTCGTGTACGAGGTCCCGTACTGGCCTCCGGCGCGGCGCACGACACGGAAGCTCTGCCAGAGCGCGTAGCCGACGGGCACCAGGTAGAACAGCACGAACGGCAGGAAGAACGGGGTGAGGAACGCGATGACGGTGCCCGCCCGGGGGCCGCCGCCGCCTGGACGGCGGCGGCCACCTGACGTCACCGCGCGGGGTGCGATGTGGGTCATTCCGAGGTCACTTGCCCGCCGTGGCCGGGATCGCCTGGGCCTTCATCGACTTCAGGGCGGCGGCCTGGGCGGCCGAGAGCGCGTCGTTCAGCGTGCCGTCACCGGCCGCGGCCTTGGCCATCGCGTCCTGGAGTGCCAGGTTCACCGTCTTCTGGGTGGGGCCCCAGGCGAAGTTGGTGTCGATCTTCCTGGACGAGTCGGCGAAGACGTCGAAGATCTTCTCGTTGTTGTAGTACGGCACACCCTTCGACAGCGCGGGCAGCTTGAGCCCCGCGTCAGCCGCCGGGTAGAGGCCGCCCAACTGGTTCTCCAGTGCCAGCGCCTCCGGGTCGGAGTTCAGCCAGGTGTTGAACTTGACCGACTCGTAGAGGTGCGTGCTGCCCTTCATGAACGCGACGGTCGAGCCGCCCCAGTCACCGGAGGCGCCGTTCGCGCCCCACGTCGGCATCGGTACGATCGCCCACTTGCCGGACTGCTTGGGCAGGTTGTCGCGGAACATGCTGTAGCCCCAGGCGGCACCGACGTAGCTGGCGATCTGGTCCTTCTGGTACGCGGCGTACATCTGCGTCGAACCGTTGGCGAGGTCGGTGCGCACGAGCTTGCCGGCGATCAGCTTCTGCCAGTAGTCGGCGACCTGCTTGCTCTGGTCCGACGCGACGGTGACGTGCCACTTGTCGCCGGAGTAGCTGTACATCTGGGCGCTGTTCTGCCAGAGGAGCCCGTTGAACCACTCGGCGTTGTTCGGGTCGAAGAACGTGATGTCGAGGCTGGGGTCCGCCTTGTGCAGCTTCTGCGCGGCCGCCGCGTACTCGTCCCAGGTCGTGGGGATCGCGATGCCGTGCTTCTTGAAGATGTCACTGCGCACGTACAGGGCCATCGGACCGGTGTCCTGCGGGAGGGCGAAGACACCCGTGCCGCCGAAGCTGGTCTGCGACCAGGTCCACGGCACGAACTTCGACTTGGCCGCGGTGGCCGCCGAGCACGCCGAGGCGTCCACGAAGGCGTTCTGGGTGCGCAGGGCGGGGAGCTCGTCGTAGCCCACCTGAGCGAGGTCCGGCGCCTTGCCCGCCTTGAGGGCGTTGCCGAGGGTGCCGTACTGGTCGTTGGAGATGTTCTTCGTCTGGACCTGGATGTCCGGGTTCTTCTTGTTCCACAGGTCCACGACCTTGTCCATGCCTGGAACGGTGTTCCAGTACTGGAGGGTGACCTTCCCCTTGGCGGGGGTGCAGGAGGCCGCGGACGCCTTGTCCGACGGAGCGGACGACGAGCAACCGGCGAGGGCGACGAGAGTGGCTGCCGTGGCGACGGCGGCGAGACGGGTGCGCGTGACTGTCTTGCTCATGTTTTCCGTTCCAGAGAACGACTAGCGGCGGCGCTAGGCGGGTCGACGTTGACAGCTCAGGCGGGGATGCCTTCTGGTTGGGATAAGGTTCGTGAGCGTTCACGTGAACGTTCACGGGAGCGCTCACGGGAGCGTGTTATGAAGTGATTCGGAGTTTGCGCCGCGGCACGGCCGAGTGTCAAGACTCTCGAGTCGTCCGTGGGTCCGGCAGGTTAAGGAGAGCTCACATGACGCCGCTGACCACCGGTGATGGCCTGGCGCCACCGGCGAAGGCCTCACCACGGCCATGATCGTCGAGCGCCCGCGCACAAGGTCGCACCATGGCTTCGGCCCGGTGCATACTCAGTGTCCCTACGGCGCGCCTGCGTCGACACAGGTACGGAGGTAGTGATGGCGTCGTCGGGGACCGGACCCCGCAGAGTGACGATCAACGATGTGGCCCGGACCGCAGGAGTGTCCCGGCAGACGGTGTCACGGGCGCTCAACGACAAGGGCGAGATCGACGTCACGACCAAGCAGCGCGTCCTGGACGCGGCGCTCGCGCTGGGGTACCGCCCCAGCAGGTTCGCCAGAGGGCTCGTGCGACAGGACACCATCAGCGTCGGACTGGTGATCCCCGACCTGCTCAACCCGTTCTTCACCGAGGTCGCCGCGGCCGCTCTGGACGCGGCGCGGTCCCGTGGCTGGCATGTCGTCGTGTACGACACGGGTGACCGCATCGAGGAGGAGCGCGGCACGCTCCAGGTGATCGCCTCCCAAGTGGACGCCGTGGTCGGCTATCTGAGCCAGCCCGAGGACGAGATCGACAAACTGGCACGCGGGCTGCCCGTGGTGCTCATCGACCGGGAGCACCGTACCGAACGGTTCAGTTCCATCCGGATCGACGGCGAGGAGGGCGTCCGCGCGGCCATCGCGCACCTCGTCGAGTCCGGACACCGGCACATCGGCATGCTCGACCACGCGGGCCGGTCCGAGCCCAGCATCCGCCATGCCTGGTTCGCCGACGCGATGGCGGCCTGTGGGCTCGACGCCGGCCCGGTGAGCCGCGCCGACCAGAGCGTGGAGGGCGGGGAGAGCGCGCTGAAGGACCTGCTCGCCGAACACCCGGATGTGACAGCCGTGTTCGCCTTCAACGACATCGTCGCCATAGGTGCGCTGCGCGGAGCGCGCCGGCTCGGACGCGAGGTTCCTCGCGACCTCGCGGTGATCGGCTTCGACGGCCTCCAACTGGGGGCGCTCGTCGAGCCGCCGCTGTCCACCGTGGCCCTGGACACGCGGGCGCTCGGCGCTCTCGTCGTGGAACAGACGGCCCGGCTGCTGACCGGCGAGGATCCGCTCGGCCATGACGAACTGGTGGTGGGGGCGGAGCTCAGGCTGCGTGAGTCCGCGTAGGCCGTGTTCGGAGAGCCGTTCGCGCGGTTTGCCCCGTGTCGGGATGCTCTCGCAGTGGGGTGGGGCGGTGTGGACGGCCGGGGGGAGGGACTGGCCTGTCCGGCCGAGGGAGGGACTGGCCGCCTGTCCGGCCGACGGTGGCCGTCCGTGGTCGGCTCCGTGGCGGTGACCAGCGCCCTCCCGGCGGACCCTAGTCCTTGATGTCGAGCGCCGTGCCGTACAACCGGTCCACCTTCAACCGGATGACCAGCCGACGCTCGTCGATCAACTGCCGCAGGAACGCGGCTTCGTCCTCCGGCTTCGAGTCCTTCGGGACCATCCCGAGGAGTTCCCGCCCGACCGCGTCACCGGGAACCGTCGTGATCTCGGAGACGGAGGCCGTGCCCTCGGCGACGGCGAACGACCACACATCGCCGCCGTGCACATGCAGCGCGGCATGCGGGTCGCGCCGCAGGTGCTTGACCTTGACGCGGTCGGCCGTCGTCGAGAACCGCAGGATGCGGGCCTCGGCGTCCCAGCTGTAGAGCATGGTGGTCAGGTGGGGATGGCCGGTGCGCTTGACTGTGGCGAGGGTGCCGAACTGCTGCTTGCCGAGCAGGTGGGACAGGGCTTCGTCGGACAGGGGGCGCGGTGCGGGACCTTGAGTCATGACGTGGGCAACATCCGCTGCAGGCCCGGCATTTCCTGCGTTCCGTCAGTCCGAAGTCGCCACCGGTACGGCGACGGTGCCGCTGACCGGCCGCACCGGCCCGCCGGTGCTTGCGCGGAAGCTCCCCGATCGCATGGCTCGCTTCGGCGTAACCCCTCTTTCTGGCCGGCCTCGGGCGTGGGCCCGGCCGCCTGAGCCCAGGCCACAAGTGGCGGGGTGTGATCCGCGGGCGTGGAATGGAGGAGGCGGGGGCGGAAACGTGGAGGCGCCGTGGGTGTGACACCGCTGACCGAGATCCTCTCCGGACCTTTCAACGAGCGCTACGCCGTACCGGCCATCAACGTGTTCAACGACCTCACGCTGGAGGCCGTGCTGGCGGCCGCGGTGGAGAACGCGTCGCCGCTGATCGTGCAGACCTCCGTGAAGACGGTCAAGTCCATCGGCAGCGACGTGCTCTACGCCATGTGGACCGCGATGACCGCCGGCATCGAGGTGCCTGTCGCCCTGCACCTGGATCACTGTCCGGAACGCGAGGTCATCACCGAGTGTCTGCGGCGGGGATGGAACTCGGTGCTCTTCGACGCCTCGAAGCTGCCGGTCGAGGAGAACATGCGGCAGACCGTCGAGGTCGTCGCGGAGGCTCGCGCGTACGGAGCCGCGGTCGAGGGCGAGATCGAATCGATCACCGGTGTGGAGGACGGCGTCGGCAGCGACATCGCCGCCGAGCGGCAGGACCTGGCGGTCGCGCTGGAGTTCCTGCGGACCACGCAGGTCGACGTCTTCGCACCGGCGATCGGCAACGCCCATGGCTCGTACAAGCAGGCGCCGGTGCTCGATGCCCAGCGCGTGTCCGACATCGTGGCGGCCTGTCCGGTACCGATCGCGCTGCACGGTGGCAGTGGACTGTCCGACGAGCAGTTCCGCGACCTGATCTCCCGGGGGTGCGCGAAGGTCAACATCTCGACCGCCCTCAAGGAGACCTTCATGAAGTCGAATCTGGCCTTCCTCGAAACGGCGGCGGAGCGGCAGAAGTGGGATCCGCCGTCGCTCTTCCGGGCCGTCCGCCAGGATGTCATCGAGTTGGCCGGTTCTCTGATGAGGCTCTTCGGCAGCGCCGGGCGGACGGGCTGAGACCATGCCCGCGCTCATCTTCGACTGCGACGGCGTCCTCGCCGACACCGAACGTGACGGACACCTGCCCGCATTCAACGAGACGTTCGAGGAGTTCGGTCTGCCCGTGCGGTGGAGCGACGAGGAGTACGCGGAGAAGGTGAAGGTCGGCGGCGGCAAGGAGCGGATGCGGACACTGCTGACCCCCGACTTCGTCGCCGCCGCCGGGCTGCCCACCGACCGGGCCGCCCTCGACGAGCAGGTCGCCGCCTGGCACCGGCGCAAGACCGAGATCTACACCGGGATCATCCGCGGCGGAGGCATTCCGCCCAGGCCCGGCGTACGGCGGGTCGCCGCGGAGGCGCACGAGGGCGGATGGACGCTCGCGGTCGCCTCCACCTCCGCGGAGGCCTCCGTCCGCGCCGTGCTCGAACTCGCCATGGGCCCCGAACTGGCCGCTCACTTCGGCGTGTTCGCCGGGGACGTGGTCCAGCGGAAGAAGCCCGCCCCGGACATCTACGACTTCGCCGTGCACCGGCTCGGCCTCGATCCGGCGCGCGTCGTCGTGATCGAGGACAGCCGCAACGGGATGCTGTCCGCGCTCGGCGCCGGGCTGACCTGCGCCGTCACGACCAGCGCCTACACACAGGAGGAGGACTTCACCGGGGCCTCCCTCGTGGTCACCTCGCTGGGCGATCCGCCGCCGGAGGAGACCGTCACCCGGGTGCTGAGCGATCCGCTCGGCGCCCGCCCGGGGCCATGGGTGGTGCTCGCGGACTTGGCCGCCCTGCTCACCGCCGACGGCGACGCGGGCTCCACCGCATCGGGTACGCCCGCGGCAGGGCCGCCCGGCTCCGCGCCGCCCGGCCCGGATCCTCGTTCGCACTGACGTCGCGGCAGTCAGGAGAGCCATGTCATCGCCATCGACACCCGTCGGAGACCTCGCCTTCGTCGTCCGGACCATGGCCCGGACGGCGGTCGACAACGAAAAGGCATTCGGCGACCTCGACGCCGTCGCGGGTGACGGGGACTTCGGGTACTCCCTCGCTCGCGGCTTCGAGATCGTGCTCGCCGACTGGGACGACCTCGCAGCGGACTCGCCGGCCGAGTTCCTGAAGAAGGTCGCTCTGGTGATCTCCAAGCGAGTCGGCGGCACGTCGGGGCCGCTCTGGGGCACGGCTTTCCTGCGGGCGTCCGGGGCGGTGAAGGACCGGCCGGAGCTGGACGCCGCGGATGCGGTGGCCATGCTGCGGGCCGCGGCCGAGGGGATCAAGGCGCGGGGCAAGTCCGACCTCGGCGACAAGACGCTGCTGGACGCGCTGATACCGATGACCGGCGCCCTGGAACAGCGGCTGGCCGAGGGCGGACCGGGGGCCGACGCGTCGGAGCTCGCCCGGCTGGCCGCCGCGACGGCCCGGACCGCAGCGGACGCAACGACATCCATGCAGGCCCGACGCGGCCGCCAGAGCTACACCGGTGAGCGCAGTATCGGCTCGCCGGACCCGGGCGCGGTGGCGGTCGCGGTCATGGCGGAGCGTGTCGCCGCCGAATGGGACGCACGCGACTGACGGCGGGCGACGGACCTGGCTCCCGGACCGCCTCCCGGCATCCGGGACCGGCACCACGAAGGAGTGACGGGATGAAGAAGTTCGTCAACGACCCGAAGGACTACGTCGCGGAGATGCTGGAGGGGCTGGCCCTGGCCAACCCCGACACGCTGAAGTACGTCCCCGAGTACAACCTGATCATGCGCGCCGACGCCCCGCAGGAGAACAAGGTCTCCATCGTGCAGGGCTCCGGGTCCGGTCACGAGCCGGCGCATGTGATGACCGTCGGCAAGGGGATGCTCGACGCGGCCTGTCCCGGCGACGTGTTCGCCGCGCCGCCGGCCGACTCCGTCTACGAGACGGTCAAGCTGGTCGCCTCCCCGAAGGGCGTCCTGCTGCTGGTCAACAACTACACGGGGGACCGGATGGCCTTCGAGATGGCCGAGGAGCTGTCCCAGGCCGACGGGGTGACCGTACGTACTCTCTTCATCGATGACGACGTGGCCGTACAGGACTCGACGTACACCGTCGGACGGCGCGGGGTGGCCGGCAACTTCTTCGTGATGAAGGCCGTCGGCGCCGCCGCCGAGCGGGGTGCGGACCTCGACGAGGTCCACCGGATCGGAGAGAAGGTCAACTCTGTCACCCGCTCCATGGGCATGGCGCTCACCGCCTGCACGCCGCCGGCGAAGGGCTCGCCGCTGTTCGACCTGCCCGAGGACGCGGTCGAGATGGGCGTGGGCATCCACGGCGAGCCGGGCCGGAAGCGGGAGAAGCTCCAGTCGGCGGACGCGATGGTGGGCGAGCTCGTCAGCGCGGTTGTGGACGACCTGCCGTACTCCTCCGGCGACCGCGTCGCACTGATGGTCAACGGCCTCGGCGGCACACCGATCGGCGAGCTCTACCTGGTGTACGGACGGGCCCACAAGCAGTTGACCGAGCGGGGCATCGAGATCGGGCGCAGCTACGTGGGTGAGTACTGCACCTCGCTCGACATGGCAGGCGTCTCCGTCACACTGGTCCGGCTGGACGACGAGATCTCCGATCTGCTCGCCGCCCCCGCCGAGATCCCGATCCGCGTGTTCTGAGGGAACGGCGACACACCTCGCCCGGAGGATCAGGGGCCGACTTCTGGCCCCAGCAGGTCAAACGTTCGGCGCGGTCAGCCGAGGCACACCAGGAGCAGGCAGATCTGTGAAGGTGACGTCGTTGTCGGCGTGGGGCCCGCCTGCGGTGTTCCCGCGGCCGTGCTGTCGGCCCCGGCGGGCGCGGACGTCTCCTGCGCCGACGTAGTGGTGCGGTCGGGCACCGTTCCGACGGAGGACGGGGAGGCGGCCCGAGGCTGCGGGGTCGCCGACGCCGCCGTCGGATGAGGAGTGGCAGCGGCGAACGGCTGAGCGCTCGTAGGCGTGACGTGGGACGGGGCACTGGCGGACTGCCGGCGCGCAAGGTCGGTCGTGGTCGACTGCGCGGGGGGAGTGTGCGAGGACACGTGGGTTTCAGGTTGTGTCGACGACGGGCCGGGCTGCTCAGTCGCCTGTTCGTCCGCGGTGCCCATGGTCGCGACGTCAGGCGCTGTCGCCGCCTGCGCTTGGTCGGCGGAGTGCCGGTCCATCGAGGCGACGGTCAGGCCGCCTCCGACGAGTGCGACGGCGGTCGCGACCACGGCCCGGCGCTGGTTCTTCTTCCAGCGGGCCATCTGGCGACGCCGCGCAGCCCGCCCCTGCGGTGCGGGCGTCGCGCCCTCGATGTCGCCGTACGGGTCGGTCTGCGGGGCTTCCTCCAGGTCGGCCGCGACCGCTTCCTCGCCACCAGGACGGCCGTCGTGCCACGCCTCCGAGGCCGTGTACTCCCACGGCACCGATGCGCTCACCGCCGTGCCCGTCGGCGCCATGCCGACCCAGGTCGGGACGATGCCACGGTCGGCGGTGGCCGGTGCGATGTCCGGAGCGTAGGCGCCACACCCGGGACATACCAGGGCGCCATTGAGATGCCGCCGACACGAGGAGCAGTAGTCCATTTGCGGTCTTCCTGAGTTGACATGCCGTCGCCCCGCCGGGCCTGGTCGCGTTTCGCACGTTAGATCGAGCAGCCAGCAACGCTAACGAGGCTTTCGAAAGCCTGTGTGCAGTCCGTGTGGCGCTGTTGTGCGGATTCTCCGGGCCCGGCCCACGAGCACGCGTCGGCCGCCCCGGGGCAGGCCCGGGGCGGCCGACGCGTTCCTGGATGTCAGCTGGAGGTCAGAGCGACGTCATGACGTGCTTGATCCGGGTGTAGTCCTCGAAGCCGTACGCGGAGAGGTCCTTGCCGTAGCCGGACTTCTTGAAGCCGCCGTGCGGCATCTCGGCGACGAGGGCCATGTGGGTGTTGATCCACACACAGCCGAAGTCGAGGTTCTTCGACATCCGCATCGCCCGCGCGTGGTCCTTGGTCCACACCGAGGAGGCCAGTGCGTAGTCGACGCCGTTGGCGTACCGCACGGCCTGGGCCTCGTCCGTGAAGGACTGGACGGTGATGACCGGGCCGAAGACCTCGTTCTGGATGATCTCGTCGTCCTGCTTGAGGCCGGAGACCACGGTCGGGGCGTAGAAGTAGCCCTGCTCACCGACCCGGTGGCCGCCCGCCTCGATCCTGGCGTGCTCGGGGAGGCGCTCGATGAAGCCGCTGACCTGGGCGAGCTGGCCCGCGTTGTTCAGCGGTCCGTACAGCACGTCCTCGTCGTCCGGCAGCCCTGTCCTCGTGTCGGCCGCGGCCTTGGCGAGGGCGGCGACGAACTCGTCGTGGACCGACTCGTGGACCAGGACGCGGGTCGCGGCCGTGCAGTCCTGACCGGCGTTGAAGAAGCCGCCGACCACCAGGTCCTCGACCGCCTTCGCCAGGTCGGCGTCCTCGAAGATCACCGCCGGGGCCTTGCCGCCGAGCTCCAGGTGGACCCGCTTGACGTCCTTGGCCGCGCTCTGGGCGACCTGGATGCCGGCGCGTACCGAACCCGTGATGGAGGCCATCGCGGGAGTTGGGTGCTCCACCATCAGGCGGCCGGTCTCACGGTCGCCGCAGATCACGTTGAAGATTCCGCGGGGCAGTGCCAGCGCCTCCAGGACACCGCCGATGATCTCGGCGATCAGCACGGTGGAGGCCGGGGTGGTGTCCGAGGGCTTGAGGACCACCGCGTTGCCCGCCGCGAGCGCCGGGGCGAACTTCCACACCGCCATGAGCAGGGGGTAGTTCCACGGCGCCACCTGCGCGCACACACCGACCGGCTCGCGGCGGATGATGGAGGTCATCCCCTCCATGTACTCGCCGGCCGAGCGGCCCTCCAGCATGCGGGCCGCGCCCGCGAAGAAGCGGACCTGGTCGATGGCGGGGGCGAGTTCCTCACTGCGGGTGAGGTGGAGCGGCTTGCCGGTGTCCCGGCTCTCCGCGGCGACCAGTTCGTCGGCCCGTGCCTCCATCGCGTCGGCGATCTTCAACAGGGCGCGCTGCCGCACGGACGGCGTGGTGTCGCGCCAGACGGGGAATGCCGCGGCCGCGGCCGCCATCGCCGCGTCGACGTCCGCCGCCCCCGAGAGCGGGGAGGTCGCGTAGACGTCACCAGTGGTGGGGTCCACCACATCGAGCGTGCGGCCGTCCGAGGCGTCCGCGAACGCACCGTCGATGTAGTTGCGGAAGGTGGTGCTCATGGAACGTCTCTCCTGGTCAGGCGGCGGTACGGGCGGAAAGGTGCTCGTGGACGGCGACCCAGCCGCCGTCATCGGCGCGGGTGAAGACGATGGTCTCCCGCTCGTGGACCGTTTCCTCGCCGGCGTTGGTGGCGACCCGGGTTTCGACGTCGTGACTGAAAACGGCAGTGTCGCCGAAGTGCTGGATCAGCTGCGCCGACGAGGTGCAGCCGAGGATGCGGAAGCCGTCCTGTTCCACCCACTGCTGCCAGAGCGCGCGGTACTCGGCCGTGGAGCCGAGCCGCTGCGGGGTGGTGTGGAAGAGGAAGGTCGCGTCGGGGGCGAAGGCGCCGAAGTAGTCGTCGAGGCGGCCCTCGGCGAAGGCGGCGACAAGCGCGTCCGCGGCGGTCCGGACTTCCTGGACGGTGGTGGTGCTCATGCACGGCTCCTGGTCACGGGCGTTCGGCGGCGGGGCCGGAACGGCGGGAGTGCGGTTACGGGGGAGTGAGGCCTCAGTGGGCCGCGGCGGGTTCGGGGACGATCTCCTCGCTGCCGCCGGTGATCGGCGGCACCGGGGCATCCGACGCCCGGACGAAGCGGGGTCCGGCCGGTCCGTACACGGCGCGCGGCTCGGGGAACAGAGTGAGCAGGGCGAGGTAGAGCACGACCGCGAGGGCGAGGCCGACCGGCAGCGAGATGTCCGTACCGCCCGCGAGGTTGCCGAGCGGGCCGACGAACTGGCCGGGCAGGTTGGTGAAGAGGAGGGCCACGACGGCGGAGACGAGCCAGGTGGACATGCCGCGCCAGTTCCAGCCGTGCGTGAACCAGTAGCGGCCCCCACGCTGGCGGCGGTTGAAGACCTGCAGCGCGTCCGCGTCGTACCAGCCGCGCCGGGTGACATAGCCGAGCGTCATGACGATCATCCACGGTGCCGTGCAGGTGATGATCAGCGTGGCGAAGGTGGAGATGGACTGCGCGAGGTTGAGCGCGAAGCGGCCGGCGAAGATGAACGCGATGGACAGGGCGCCGATGAAGAAGGTGGCCTGGACGCGGCTGAAGCGTGTGAAGACGCTGGAGAAGTCGAGCCCCGTGCCGTACAGGGACGTCGTGCCGGTGGAGAGGCCGCCGATCAGGGCGATCAGACAGAGCGGCAGGAAGTACCAGCCGGGTGAGATCGCGAGCAGTCCGCCCACGTAGTTCGGGGCGGCCGGGTCGACGTACTTCGCGGCCTTCGACGCGATGATCGACGCGGTGGCCAGGCCGAAGAGGAACGGCAGCAGGGTGGCGATCTGGGCGAGGAACGCGGCCCCCATCACCCGGCGGCGCGGAGTCCCGGCCGGGATGTAGCGGGACCAGTCGCCGAGGAACGCGCCGAAGGAGACCGGGTTGGAGAGCACGATCAGCGCGGCGCCGATGAACGACGGCCAGAACAGCGGGTCGGCGGTGGAGGCGAAGGTTCCCGCGTAACCGGGGTCGAAGTCGCCCGCGAAGGCGAAGGCCCCGAGCACGAAGAGGGCCGATGCCGCCAGTACCGCGATCTTGTTGACCAGCAGCATGAACCGGAAACCGTAGATGCACACGACGAGTACGAGCCCGGCGAAGATCGCGTACGCGATGCCGTAGGTGACGTCCGACTCGGGGACGTGGACGAGCCGGTGCGCGCCGCCGACGAGCGCGTCCCCCGAGGACCACACCGAGATCGAGAAGAACGCGACGGCGGTGAGCAGGGAGAGGAACGAGCCGACGACCCGACCGTGCACGCCCAGGTGCGCGGAGGAGGAGACGGCGTTGTTCGTGCCGTTGGCGGGGCCGAACAGTGCCATCGGGGCCAGCAGCAGCGCACCCGCCACGAGGCCGAGGACGGTCGCCGCGAGCCCCTGCCAGAAGGAGAGCCCGAAGAGGATCGGGAAGGCGCCCAGCACACAGGTCGCGAAGGTGTTGGCACCGCCGAAGGCGAGCCGGAACAGATCGATCGGGCGGGCCGTGCGGTCCTCGTCCGGGATCCGCTCGACACCATAGGTCTCGATTTCGGTGATCGAGCTCGTCACGGGCGCTTCACCTTCCGTTCATGCAAGGGGGACGGTTTCACAGTGTGTGGCCCATGGCTGACCAGCGACAATTGTGTCCATCACAGAGACGTACGCTGTTTTGTGTGGCCAGCAACAAACTCACCGTCGGGGACCTGCTCTCCTTCCCGGCGCTCCAGCTCTCCGTGAAGGCCGGCAGCGGCGGTCTGAACCGGTCCGTGTCCTGGGCGCACGCCAGCGAGCTCGCCGATCCGACGCCCTGGCTCCTGGGCGCCGAGGTGATCATGACGGCGGGCCTGGCAGTCCCCCGTACCGCGGCCGGACAGCGTGCCTATCTGGAGCGGCTGGACGACGCCGGGGTGTCCGCTCTCGCGCTCTCCGCGCAGCTGCACATGCCCCCGCTGCATGACGCGTTCTTCCAGGCGGCGGAGGAGCGGGGCTTCCCGGTCCTCGAAGTGCCGCTCGCCGTCCCGTTCATCGCTGTCGCCCAGGAGATCGCGGCCGCGGCCCAGGAGGACGCCCGGCACCGGCTGGGCGCGCAGCTCCAGGTCTTCGGCGCGCTGCGCTGGCTGGTCGCCGAGGACCTCGACACGCCGTCACTTCTGCGCCGTCTCGAAGGCCTGTCGGGTTACGACGTCTACCTCTGCACACCGCAGGGCCGCCCCCTCCTGCCCGGCGTTCCCGTACCGGATCCCGCTGTCCTGCCCGCTTCCGTCGACGCTCCACCGACGATCCCCGGCGGATTCGTCCTCCCGGTGCCCGCGCCCGGCGGCCCGGCGGGCTTTCTCGTCGCCTACGAGCGTCAGGGCGCCCAGCCCGCGGGACTCGCCGTCGTCCAGCACATCGCCACCGTGGCGGCGCTGCGGCTGGCGATGGTACGCAACGAACGCGAGACGCTGCGCCGCGAGGGCGCGGAGACGCTGGCCGAACTGCTGCAGGAGGTGCTCGACCCGGAGGCGGCGCGCCGCCGGCTCGCCCGGCACTCGATCGAGGGCGACACCGTACTCCTCGTAGTGCGCCACACCACCGACGAGGCGCTGCTGCGCTGTCTGGAGGACCGACCCCATCTACTGCTCACCCGAGGCGAGGACCGCTACGTCCTGGGGGCACCGGAACTGGCGGCGGCCGTCGGTGAGCTTCCGGCCGTCGCGGCCGGGATCAGCCGCCCCTTCCTGCCGGGCGCCGCACTGAAGGTCGCCCAGCGCGAGGCGCTCTGGGCGGTCTCCAAGGCCGTGGAGTCGGGCCGCCCCGTCGTCCGCTACGGCGACGACTCGACGGGCCGGTGGCTCCCCGACGACCCCGCTGTCCTGGCCGCGCTGGTCGAGCACGTGCTCGGCGAGGTGCTGCGCTACGACGAGGCCCATGACTCGCAGCTGCTGGTCTCCGCCCGCACCTGGATGGAGCGCGACCGCCGTACCGAGACGGCTGCGGCGGCGCTCCACATCCACCCCAACACCCTCGCCTACCGGCTGCGCCGCTTCGGCGCCCTCGCCGATCGTGACCTGACGTCGACGGGAGCCCTGGCCGAGGTCTGGCTGGCGATCCAGGCGGCGGGGGCGCTGGGCCTCACCGACTGAGCGCGTCGCTGCCGTCACCGGCCGAGGGACCCGCCGCGGACGGCGGTACCCGCACACCCGCACAGGCCCAGCTGTCCGTCTCCCTGGCCGCAGGTGCCGACCGTGCCCACACCGGGTCGGGCAGCAGCGATCGTTCATCAACACCGACGGCGACACCGCGACCGGTTACCGACTGCCCTGTCCGTCGCCTTCAGCCCTCGACGGTGATCGCCTTCGCCCGCGCCGCCGCCATGGGCTTCGGTGCGGTGGGTTCGGGCAGGGTGCGGAACAACAGCCAGTTCAGAGCGGGCATCAGGATCAGTGGTGTCAGGGCGGTACGCAGGGAGGTCGCGTCGGCGACGGTGCCGATGAGAGGGCTGACCAGGCCGCCGATGCTGACGGTCAGCCCGAGGGTGATCCCACCGGCGGTGCCGACGCGCGTGGGCAGGTAGTCCTGGCCGAGGGTGACCTGCAGGGAGAAGGGAACGTACAGGCCGACGGAGGTCAGCGCCACGAACACGTAGATCGCGGGGCCGGGTACGAACACGATCCCCGCGACGGCGACGACCGTGACGAGGTACGACCAGCGGGCGACAACGACCCGGTCCCAGCGGATGGCCAGACTGCCGCCCAGCACGGAGCCGACCGCGCCGCCGAGATAGAGCACGAACAGCGCCGTAGTGCCCACGGCCGTACCGCCTCCCAGACGTTGCCGGGCGTAGAGCGCGATGAAGGTGCTCAGGCCGACGAAGACGACGGACCGGCAGACCACGGCGAGCGACAGCTTCACGAACGAGGCCGTGTCGTCGGCGCCCGCCGCAACTGCGGTGCCGGAGCCGCCGTGTCCCGTCTTCTCCAGTGCGCGCAGGACGGGCAGGCACAGCACGCTTCCGGCGAGGGCCGGCAGCACGAGCAGTGGCGACAGGCGCAGCCCGCCGGAGGCGACGACGGCGGTGACCATGAGCGGCGCGGCGGCGAAGCCGAGGTTGCCACCGAGGGAGAACCAGCCCATCGCGCTGTGGCTGCCCTCGCTGACGAGTCGCGCGACGCGGGCGGACTCGGGATGGTAGGCGGCGACCCCGACACCGGACACGGCCACGAACACCAGCGTCAGGGCGTAGGAACCACTCAGGCCGCTCAGGGCGATCCCCAGTCCGCCGAGGATCGTACTCACCGGCAACAGCCAGGGCATCGCCCAGCGGTCGGTGAGCACGCCGAACAGCGGTTGGGCCACCGAGGACAGCAAAGACGCGGCGAGCACGATGCCCGAGACCGCGGCGTAGCTGTAGGCGCGCTCGGCGACGAAGAACGGGACCAGTGAGGCGACCGCGCCCTGGTAGATGTCCACGCAGGCATGGCCGACCGACAGCATGATGATCGATCTATTCCTTGGCACATCGCCATGGTCATCGCTGCACACGATGGCGCGCTTCCGATAATCTGCCAGTCAATGACAGAAATCCGCCACGACCCCGTAGCGCCGACCCGCACCCAGTGGCTGGCGTCCGGAGCCGCCATCGACGCCCACCGCCATGACGACCACCAGATCGTCTATGCGGGCCGCGGAGTGCTGGCCGTGACGACCAGCGCCGGTTCGTGGATCGCGCCGGGCACTCGCGCCATCTGGGTACCGGCCGGCACCGTGCATGCCCACCAGGCCCACGGCGAACTCGAACTGCACCTGGTCGGTCTGCCCGCGAGTGACAACCCGCTCGGCCTGGACGAGCCGACCGTGCTGACCGTCGGGCCCCTCCTCCGGGAACTGATCCTCGCCTACACGCACACTCCGCACGACGACAGCCCCGAACGCGGGCGGCTACGAGCCGTGTTGCTCGACCAGTTGCGGGCCTCCCCCCAGCAGCCCCTGCACCTGCCCACCCCGACCACCCCGCAGCTGAGGGCAGTGTGCGAGATCCTGCGCACGAATCCGGCCGACGACCGCACCCTGGCCGCACTGGGCAGGCAGGTCGGCGCCAGCGACCGCACCCTCTCCCGCCTCTTCAAAGCCGATCTCGGCATGACCTTCCCACAGTGGCGCACCCAGCTGCGCCTGTACCATGCCTTGGTCCTGCTTGCCGAGAACATCCCGGTGACCACCGTGGCACACATGTGTGGCTGGTCGTCGGCCAGTGCGTTCATCGATGTCTTCCGCCGTACCTTCGGACACACTCCAGGAACACATCAGCCCCGCCGGCAGACCGGTTCATGCACCACCGACACCTCGCCCGCGACTGCCGCTCAGGCGCTGGTCGGCTCGGACCGGTTCGGGTCGGTACGGCGGCGGCGCTCCTCGAACGAGGCGAAGACCGCCGAGACGCCATAGACGATGCTGAACAGCCCGAAGACGGTGGCGAGTGAGACCGCGCCGATGTCCGGACGGACGAACAGCACGAACGCAAACGCGATCGACACCAGGCCGGTCAGCAGGAACAAGGCCCGCTCGCCCGCCTTCTCGCCGCGCTGGAATGCCAGGACGATCTCCATGACACCGGTCGTCAGTGCCCACGCGGCGATCCAGATGGTGAGCGCGAGAGCCGTGATGCCGGGCCATGCCAGCGCGATCACGCCGGCCGCCAACGAGAGCAGGGCGAGCAGCAGCCAGCCCAAGACGGGCCCCACCCTGTCGCCGGCGAAAGCACGGGCAGCGTCCGTCGCCGCACTCATGAACGCGTAGACGGCGAAGAGGATGACGAAGGCGCCGACGGTGATGCCGGGCCATGTGACGGAGACTATGCCGATGACGACGGCCGGCAGACCGCGCCAGAGGAGTACGTTGGGCGAACTGAGCATGGTGACCTTCCAGATACGAGAGAGTCGCCTCGTTCCTGACACGAAGCGGGAATGCACGGTGCGCTGCCCGACCTCGCCCGAGGCCGTGGCGTTCGCCATGAACGCTAGAGTCGTGGCTCTCTGCCGAGATCTGTCATGCGACTGCTTCCGCTACTTCACCCTTGGCGTGCTCACGACCGACGAGGGTGTGTCGGAGGCGAGGACGCCGCCGTCCTTGCAGGCACGGAGTCATACAGCGCGTGCTCTGCGGCACTGGATTGACGGCCCTTCACGACCTCGACGGTGGGCAGCCTCATTGGCAGGGGATGCCGCCGCCCGTACCCCGGCGAAATGACCGGGTCGCTACAGTGTTACGCCGATGCAGGGCATCAGGCCGGGGGTCTTTTCCCAACCCATGACATGGATCACCTTGCGTGCGCCGGGCGGCGTGGCGTGCAGCAGCAGACGGCGGCCGTCGCGGCTGAGCGTCTTCGCAACGGTCGTCATCATGCGGATTCCGGCGACGTCGATGAATGTGACGTCCGTGAGATCGACGTGCAGATCACCACTGCCGAACTGGACCGCCTCATCCAGAGCTGCGGCTAGTACCTCGCGGGAGCAAAGGTCTATTTCTCCCTCGAACCGCAGCCCGGACGGGCAGACCGTCGAGATGACACGCAGGCGTGGGTCATCCCGTAGCAGGCGTTCGAGGGTCGGAGCAGCCGCAAGGGCGACGGACGACGGACGGAGCGGTCGACGATCGGTCATGGAAAGCCCGTTCATGCTTGTTGGGAGCGCACCACCGTGGCTGCCTCAGGAGAGCCGCCAACGGGGAAGGCGCGGATCGATGAGAGCACCATGTCGAACAGCTGTCGGCTGGGGCTTCTGTAAAGTGACTGACCGTCGTACCACGCTCGGGATTGTCGGTGACCTTCGCCGAGTGGACTGAACGGCTTCTGGGAGTACGTGCGTTGCCGGCTACGGAGACTGGTCGCGCTGCCGGCCCTTCGGATCGTCCTCTTCCTCGGTGCGGAGGAACACCACCGTACCCAGCACGGCGTACCGCGCGGACGGGGACGGTCACCAGTGAGCGTATGCCGTGCTCACGGACCGTCCGCGCCCGCGCGGGGTCATGGTCGAGCAGGTTCCCGGAGCGGCGTCGACCGTCGGGGAGTTCCTGCGGGAAAGGCTGATCGGTTATCGCATGCTCACTGCTTTGGTGCGGGCTCGATGGCGAGGGTGGACGGTGCGGATACCGCCTGCAGCACCTTGATCTGAGCCTCGTCGCGTGCGGCCTCCAGTTCCTCGATGCTCGCGCCGAAACCGGCTTGTCCGGAGAGGAGTTGGACCGTTGACTGGTCGAGTACCGGGGTACCGAGGTCCCGCCAGAGGCTCTCGAGGCCGGGGCCGAGGTGTTCGAGGAAGTGGGGCAGGCCGCCGGAGCCGCCACCGAGGTGGAAGCTGCGGAAGGGGCCTGCCACAGCCCAGCGCAGGCCGACGGAGGAGGTCACGATGTTGTCGAGTTCCGACTCGGTCACCACACCCTGTACGACGAGGTTGACGGCCTCGCGGAACAGCGCGGCTTGCAGCCGGTTGGCGACGAATCCCGGCACCTCCTTGCGCAGCGCCTGAGGCTTCTTGCCGAGCGCCGTGTAGAAGGCGACGGCGCGCTTGACCACTTCCTGGTCGGTCTTCTCGCCTGCGACGACCTCCACCAGCGGGATGAGGTGCGGCGGATTGAACGGGTGCCCGATGACGAGTCGTTCGGGCTGCCGCAGCGCTTGTGCGATGTCGGTGGCGCGAATGCCCGAGGTGGAGCTGAGCAGCAGGGCGTCGGGACGTGCGGCCTGCTCGATCCGGGCGAAGAGGTCCTGTTTGACGTCCAGGCGCTCGGGGCCGTTCTCCTGTACGACATCCGCGTCCGCGACCGCCTTGCCGAGGTCGGCTTCGAAGCGCAGGTTGCGGTCGAGGTCGGCGGTGGGGAGTCCGAGCGCACGCAGGGTGGGGATGGTCTCCTGCAGTTGGTCGTGTACCTGCTGCTCGACGTCGGGCATGGGGTCGCTGACGGTGACGGTCAGGCCGTTGGCGAGGAACAGGGCGGTCCATGAGGAACCGATGACCCCGGCGCCGACCACGGTGACGCGCCGGTGGGTGTCCAGAGTGCCGTGGGTGGCGAGGTGAGTTTCGTTCATGATGGCTCTTCCTGGGTATGCGGGCCGGAGGACTTCAACCGGCCAAGGAGACACACCGGGTGATGGTGCGTCAGGAGTGACGTCGGCTCAGGTGTGTGCCGGCTGCGTACCGCCGGTGTCCTTGAGGACGCGACGCTCTTGGAAGGACGCGACAGTGCCCGCGGTGCCGTAGAAGATGCTGAACAGCCCGAAGACGGTGGCCAGAGAGACCGCGCCGATGTCCGGCCGGGCGAAGAGCACGAAGGCCAGCGCGACCGACACGACGCCGGTCAGCACGAACAGCGCCCGCTCGCCCGGCTTTTCCCCGCGCTGGAATGCCAGGACGATCTCCATGGCACCTGTAGCCAGTGCCCACGCGCCGATCCAGATCGTCAGAGCAAGGGCCGTGATGCCGGGCCACGCCAGCGCGACCACACCGGCGACGACCGACAGCAGGGCGAGCAGCAGCCAGCCGAAGACCGGGCCCACCCGGTCGCTGCTGAAGGCTCGCGCGCTGTCCGTCGCCGCGCCGATGAACGCGTAGACGGCGAACAGAATGACGAATGCGCCGATGGTGATGCCGGGCCATGCCACGGCGACCACTCCGACGGCGATCGCCAGCAGGCTGCGCCAGAGCAGTGAGTTGGGCGAGTTGAGCATCGTGATCTCCCAGGGTGAGGGTGTTGTCTCGTTCCTGACAGGAAGCGAGGGAGAGGCGAGGCATGCGCGCCGGTGGGCCCGACCCTGCTCGAGGTCGCCTTCTCCCCATCGGACGCTAGGGGTGGCCGGCCCGGATGGGGATCCGTCATCCGACTGCGGTCCCTACCTCGGCACTGCGTGCCGGCAGGCGGACCGGTCCGTGAGCGCGTGGCGGCGGACTGTCACAGGACGCAATGCAGTCATGTGACGGATGCGCGAACCACGTTCCGGAGACAGCATCGGTGCCGCCCGAGTGGGGGAGGAGGCTTGGAGGGGGGTGCGGGTGCCGCATCCCGGCTTTCGGCCTGTCGACGAGGAGCCGCGTGATCAAAGTGATCGAAGACCATGGCAGCCAGTCGGCTTCGGACGCCGTTGGCACGTCGGAAGGCTCCTCGGCGCCGGTGATCGATGTTCCGCCCCGACGGGCCGTCCGCCGGACGGCCGATCTGTGGCGGCTGCTGGTGTCCCTGGCCTCACTGGTGGTGACGGTGCTGCTGGCGGTCGCGACGCGTGATCTCGCCCGTGCGGTGCAGCAGGGACTGCTCAGCACGGCGACCGCGCTGCCTCCGGCTCTACGGGACGGTCTCGTGGGAACGGTGCAGGTGGTGGCCATGCTCGCGCCGATCGCCGCCCTGGCGGTGTGGTTCGTACGGCGGCGGGTCGACCCGGTTCTGCGGGTCGTGCCCGCGGCGGCGCTGGGCGCACTGGTCGCGTGGTCGCTCACGCACCTGGCGTTGGTGCGCAGCAGGCCGGACGCGTGGCCGGAGGTGCTGGTCGGCCGGGGCGGTCTGGTGCAGGCAGGCTGGCCGTCGGCCGTGTACCTGGCGGCCTGCGCGGCGGCGGCCTGCGCGGCGGGCCCATGGCTCGGGGCGCGTCGGCGGCGGGCGCTGTGGTCGCTGACCTTCGCGTGTGCCGTGCTGAGCGTCGCTGCCGCGGGGATCGTGCCGCTGGACGCCGTCGCCGCACTCGCCGTGGGCGGCGCGGCCGGGTCGGCCGTGCTGCTGCTGGCCGGGGCACCGGCCGACCGCCCGGCGGCGCAGGCGGTCGCCGACGCCCTCGTCGTCTCCGGAATCCCGGTGGCCACCCTGCGTGAGCTGCCCTCGGACGGGCAGAGCCCTGGTGAGGGGACCCTCTACCGAGCCGAGACCACCGCCGGTTCCCGGGTGGCGGTACGCGTTCTCGCCGCCGAGGACCACAACCGTGATCTGTTCCACCGGCTCGCCCGACGGACGCTCCTGCGCCACCCGGCCGACGCGACCGCCCAGTCACCGCTCGGGGCAGCCGAGCACGAACTCCTCATGCTGGTCTTCGCGGCCCGCACCGGCGCCCGGGTGGACGAACCCGTCATGGCGTATCCGGTGGCCGGCGGCGGCGCGCTCGTGGCGACCGTCGAGAAGGACGCCCGTCCGCTGTCCGCGTTGACGGACGAGGAGACGACCGACCACGTCCTCATCGGGGTGTGGACGTCCGTGGCGCGCCTCCAGGAGCACCGACTGGGACATCGGGCACTGCGCCCGGAGCACGTCCTCGTCGAACCGGACGGTGAGATCCGGCTCTCCGCGTTCGCGCGCGCCCAGCTCAATGCTCCGCCCGAGGTGCTCGGCAGTGACATCGCCGAGCTGCTGGCCACGACCGCGGTACGGATCGGCCCCCAGCGAGCCACCGCGTGCGCACTGGCCGGCCTGGGACCGGAACTGCTGGCGACCGCGCTGCCGTACCTGCAGCCGCTGGCGCTGATGGGCCCTGCGCGACGTGAGGTCGCCCGGTACGACCAGGCCCGCGCACGGGCGGCCAGACAGGGTGCCCGACGGCGAACGCTGCGTGCCGGCGGTCGCCCCAGTCTGCTGAGTGATCTCGCCGTCGAGGTCCGAACGGCCGGTGGCGCGCCACAGGTTCCGCTCGCGCATCTGGCTCGCTTCACGTGGAAGAGCGCCGTGGGCCTGGCGGGCGCGTTCCTGGTTCTCCACCTTGTGCTGCCGCAGTTGGCCAATGCTCCTGCGGCTGTCGACGCGCTGCGCGACGCGCACTGGTGGTGGGTACTCGCGGTGTTGCCCGTCACCTTCGTCTCGCAGGCGTTCTCGACCTGCCTGCAATGGGGCACCATCCCGGACAGGCTGCCGTTCGGCCCCACCTACCAAGTGCAGTTCGCCAGTTCGTTCCTGAACCGGATCACCCCGAGCAACGTGGGTGGCATGGCGCTCAATCTGCGCTACCTGCAGAAGACGGGGATCGAGACCGGGGCCGCCACGGCCTCCGTCGGGCTACAGAGCCTGGCCGGTGCGGTCTCCAACGCCGTCGTCGCCGCTGTCTTCTTCGCCTGGGCGGGACGGCGCCATTCCGGAGTGCATCTGGACCTGCCCGCGAGCCGGTATCTTCTGTGGGCCATCGCCCTGGCGCTCGCTGCCGGGGGTCTGCTCCTCCTCACCCCGCCCGGCCGTCGCTTCCTGCACGACAAGGTATGGCCGTTCCTGCGCGCGGCAGGGTCGACCGTCACCGGGATCGCGGCCGAACCGGCCAAGGTCGTCGTGGGCGTCACCGGCGCTCTCGGCCTGCCCCTCATCCAGATCGTCGGCCTGGCCATGAGCCTCCACGCGCTGGGCGGCGACCTTCCCTTCATCCAGGTCGGTGCCGCGTACATGGCCGCACGCCTGATCGCCAACGCGGCTCCCGTGCCGGGCGGTCTCGGCGCGCTGGAGGCCGGACTGATCGCCGGTCTGACGACGCTCGGCGTGGCGGCCGGGGCGGCCACGTCGGCCGTGCTCGTCTACCGGCTGCTCACGTTCTGGCTGAACGTCCCGCTGGGCGCCCTGGCCCTGAGCGTGGTGCGGCGGCGAGGCTACGTCTGACGTGCGAGTTCGGCGATGGGTGCCGACGCGGTGTTCACGGCGCAGCCGCGCGTCGTACGCTGCGTGGGCTCGGTATCGATGCTTTGTGGTTCTGGGTCCAGTCACATGACTCAAGCCCTGCCGCCGTCGTTCACCTACGATCTCGCTGAGAAGGCGTGGAGCCCACCGGAAGACTGGGGAGACGCGTGTACGAGGGCGAGCTCCTTGGCCGCGATGAGCAGTTGAGAGTCCTGCAGGAACTGATGGGAAGGCTGCCTGCTGCCGGCGGCGCCATGACACTGCAGGGCGGCTCGGGTGTAGGCAAGTCCGCGTTGTTGCGGGCCGTAGCCGAACGCGCCCGGACGGCGGGATGGCAGACGCTGGAGGTTGCCGGGCGTTCCGGCGGCGCACCCTTCAGCGGTCTACGCGAGTTGCTGGGGCCGGTCCTCGACACGGCGGACGCCCTGCCCGCGGAACAGGGCGGGATCCTGCGTACGGCCCTCCAGATCGGTTCCGGGGCACCGCCGGAGCCCTTAAAGGTGGCCCTGGCCGCATTCAACCTGATCACCACGAGGGCGGCCGTGCAGCCCGTGGTGGTGATCGCCGACGACGTGCAGTGGCTCGACAGGCCCACCCGAGACGTATTGGCGTTCATGGCCCGCAGGGCGAGTGACAACCCGGTCGTCATCCTCGTAGCACTCCGCAGAGGACGGAACATGCCGGATGTGCCCGTACTGGATGTGCCGGTGCTGGACGAGCCCTCGGCGCGACGGCTACTGGCCCGGCATGCGGCCATGCTGCCTCCTGCCGTTCGGGAGCGGATACTCGGGGAGTCGCTCGGCAACCCGCTCGCGCTGGTTGAACTCCCCGCAGCGTGGCGCCCGGCAGGGCCGCCGGGTTCGTGGGCCCACCTGCCGGTGAGCTCCGCCTTGGCGACGGCGTTCGCGGCCGGGCTCGGCGAACTGCCGGCGCAGGCCCGGGACGCCCTGTTGGCCGCGGCCGTCGACCAGGTCGGAGACCTCGCGGAGATCCTGGCAGCCGCCTCCGTCCTGGCAGGGCGCGCCGTCGCGGTGGACTTTCTCGACCGCGCGGTCGAGGCCTCGTTGATACGACTCGACAGGACGACACTGCGCTTCCTCCATCCCGTGGTCCGGTTCGCGGTGCTGGAGGCGGAGACCCCGGCCCGCCGGCAGGCCGCCAACGCCGCCATGGCGCGGGTGCTGGCCGAGCACCCGGACCGGCGCACCTGGCATCGTGCCCAGTCCGTCAACGGCCCCGACGACGACCTGGCGGACGAACTGGCGGATGCTCACGCTTCCTTGCTCCGGCGTCACGGCGTCGTCGCGGCCATCTGGGCGCTCGAGCGATCGGCGCAGCTCACCGCGGACTCGGCCACCCGGGGCCATCGGTTCCTGTGTGCGGCCGAGCATGCGTACGGTCTCGGCCGCACACGCCTGACCCACTCCCTGATAGACGAGGCGGAACGTCAGGAGCTCAGTGACGCGGACCGGGCGAAGGCCTGGTGGTTGCGGGACATCTCGGACGCGGACCCGCAGCCCGGTCCGGCCCGGACGCGCGTGCGGGACATCCCCGAGTTGTCGGCCGGCGATCCCCATCTGGCTCTCGATCTGTTGTTGAGCGCGGCGCTCCGTGCTCACAGGACCGATGCCGACCCCGCTCTGCGGGCCGGCATCGTCGCGGCCGCCGAGCGGCTGACCGGCACGAGCGACCCACGGCGCATCGCGGCTCTGGCGCTGGCCGAACCTGTGCTCCACGGCCGGGCGGTGGCCGACCGGCTGCCTTCGAACGAGACGGTGTGGTACCTCTCTGACGCCGACGGCCTCCGGCTGTTCGGCATGGCAGCGCACGCGATCGGCGATCCGGTCCGCGCGGTCGACCTGCTCGGCCGGGCAGAACCGATTCTGCGTGAGCAGGGCCGACTCGGTCTGCTGTCGGAGACACTCCTCACCGAAGCTGCCGACCTGCTGCTGCTCGGGGACTGGCCGCGTGCCGCTCAACTCACCGAAGAAGCGCGCCGGATTCTCGCCGAGACTCGGCAGCCGGCCTTATTCGCCGCGCTGACCGGCATGGACGCGGTCGCCGCCGCACTGCGCGGGCAGGCCGAGCGCGCGGTGGAGCTGGCCGACACCGTGGCGGCATGGCAGCGCACCGATCTCGTCCCGACGCTACGGCTGGCCCGTGGTGTGGCGCGGCTCGGTGAGGGACGGTACACCGAGGCGTACGAAGAGCTGCGACCGCTCCTCGACCCGCCGCACGAGGGCCTGCGGTGGCAGGGCTTCGCCGCGGTGATGCCGTTCGTCATGGCAGCGGATCGTGGCAGCAGCCGTCATGAAGCCGCGCACATACTCGCGGTCCTGGAGGAAGCGGCATGTGTGACTCCCGCCCCGCTGCTGCACGTCCAGCTGCCGTACGCGCGAGCCGTGCTCGCCGCCGACGCGGAGGCCGAGGAACTGTACATGGTCGCGCTGGGTCAAGACCTGGGCCGCTGGCCGCTGGTCAAGGCACGTACGGAACACGCGTACGGACAGTGGCTGCGGCGCCGTAGGCAGGCCGCTCGCTCGCGCACGATGCTGCTCTCGGCACGGACCGCCTTCGAGCTCATCGGAGCCTCCGACTGGGCGGGCCGCGACGCTGCTCAAGCAGCTGACAACCGGCCTGCGTCCGTCACGGAGCTGTTGTCACCCCAGGAGACACTGATCGCCCGGCTGGCCGCGGAAGGGCTCTCCAACCGGGAGGTGGCGGAACGACTGCACCTGTCACACCGTACGGTCGCCGCACATCTGTACAGAGCCTTTCCCAAGCTCGGAATCACCTCGCGCAGTGAGCTGGCGCCGCTGTTGAAGCTGCCGGAACCGGCCGCGAGCGACCACTGAACCTGCGCTCGCCGCACCGCCGGATGCGTGGGCGGGATCAGTCAAACGACGCAAGCCGCCGATGGTGCGAAGTGATTAGCGTGGAGGCTCCGGGGAGTTGGGAGGGAGCCATGGGCGCGGCGGTGCTGGTGGGAAGGGAGCGGGAGATCGCTGTGCTGGCGAGGCTCCTCGAACGTACGCCGCCGAGCGGTGCGGTGCTGCTGATGCTCGGGGACCCGGGTATCGGCAAGTCGTCGCTGCTGCGTGAGGCGGAGTCCAGGGGGCGGGCCCGGGGCTTCCGGATACTGCGGCTGGCCGGTGTCGAGTGCGAGGCGACGCTTCCCTTCGCGGGACTGCACCAGATGGTCGGTCCGGTGCTCGATCATGCCTCGCTGCTTCCGCGGCACGAGAGAGAAGCGTTGTCGGCGGCGTTCGGCCTGGTCGAGGGTCCGCCGCCGGATCCGTTCCTGATCGCTCTGGCGGTTGTGGATCTGCTGGCGGCCGTGGTGGCCGACCGGCCGGTGCTGGTAGTGGCCGACGATGTGCAGTGGTTGGATCCGCAGTCGCACGAGGTGCTGACGTTCGTCGGGCGGCGTGTGGCGGGACCCGTGGTGATCATCGCCGCGATGCGCCGGGGCCATACAGGCTCGTTCCTCCACGCCGGCTTTCCTGAGCTGACCGTGGGCGGCGTGGACGACGATGCGGCGGCGCAGATCCTGTCCGCTCATGCTCCCGGTCTGTGTCCGGTCGAGCGCAGGCGGATCCAGCGAGTGGCGCTGGGCAATCCGCTGGCGCTGCGCGAGTTGCCGATCGCGATGGCGGCCGCGCCCTCCGGTGGACTGCGTCCGCTGACCTTGTCCGACCGGCTGGAGCACGCGTTCGCGGGGCGTGGGGCCGAACTGCCCTTTGGCGCCCGGGACGCCTTGCTCGTCGCGGCTGTCGACCCGGCAGGCGACCTCGCTGAAATCATCGCCGGGACCTCGGCCCTGTGCGGTGAACCGGTCACTCCCGACGTGTTCGACCCTGCGCAGGCGGTGGGACTGGTGAGCGTGGAAGAGGGCCGGGTCGCCTTCCTGCACCCTCTGATGCGTTCGGGAATCCTGCAGGCCGAGAGCCTGGCCCGGCAGCAGTCGGCTCACCGGGCGCTGGCGGACATACTGGACGATGTGTACCGGCGGACCTGGCACCGCGCGCAGTCCATCGTGGGCCCGGACGACCGGATTGCCGACGCTCTGGAGGCCAATGCCGCGCAGGCGCTGAGCCGGGGCGCGGTGTTCGCGGCGATCAATGATCTCGAGCGGTCGGCAGAGCTGACGAGTTGGTCGGCGCTGCGTGGGCACCGGCTGCTGATGGCGGCCGGGCACGCCTTCGGAATGGGCCGGGAGGACATCGTCCACGAGTTGCTGCAGTCGGCTGCCAGGACTGACCTGACCGACCTGGACCGGGCGCGGATGGAATGGCTCCGCGAGATGTTCGACCGCACTCCCGGGGGCGCCGCGCGGGTGAACGAGTTGTGCGACCTCGCCCTTCGGTCCGCGCCTGCCGATCCCGATCTGGCGCTCGACATTCTCCTGGCGGCTGCCTTGCGAAGTTGGTGGGGCGACACCGGGCCGGCCGCCCGGGCGCGTGTCGTTGCCTGCGTCGACCGGCTGCCCGAGATGGCGGGTGACCCGCGCTACGTCTTGGCCCTGGCGGCGGGGGAACCGGTGCTGCGTGCTCGGCAGGTCGTCGAGGCACTGGCCGGGATGCCTCCCGGCGGGGATGCGGACGCATTGCGGCTCTTGGGCATTGCCGCACACGGGGTGGGGCACATGGCCCTGGCGGCCGAGCTGCTGGCCCGCTCCGAGGGGACATTGCGTCGGCAGGGCCGACTGGGACTCCTCTCGCATGTGCTGACCACGCAGTCGTTTACGTACGTGCTGCTCGGGGACCTGGTGGGGGCGGCCGACACGGCCGAGGAGGGGAGGCGGCTGGCAGCGGAGACGGGGCAGCCGGCGTGGGGAGTCACACAGCTTGTGTGCGACGTCATGCTGAAAGCGTTCGTCGGTGATGCGCAGGAGGCACTGCGGGGGGCCACCGAGGCCGAACTGGGAGAGGCCCGCGGCCGGAACGTGATGCTGTCGGCGCTTCAACTCACCCGTGGACTGGTGTCATTGGCGGCCGGGCGGAACCGGGACGCCTACCGGACGTTGCAGGCGATATTCGATCCGGCCGAACCCAGCTTCCACCAGCGGAACGGTTTCCTGAGCCTGATGTTCCTTGCGGACGCGGCCGTACGCGCCGGACATCGAGAAGACGCCCGAGAGCTGGTGGCGGAGCTGGAGGTGATCGCACGGGAGACGCCGTCGCCGCTTCTGCATGTCCACCTCTTGTACGCCCGTGCGGTCCTGGCCGCCGACGAGGACGCCGAGGACCTCTACTTGGCGGCGCTGCGGCAGGATCTGTCCCACTGGCCCTATGCCCGCGCGAAAGTCGAGCTGGCGTACGGCTCATGGCTGCGGTGCCACAAACGGATCCATCAGGCGCAGTCGCTGCTGACCTCGGCGCAGTCCACCTTCGACCGGATCGGCGCCCTCCCGTGTGGTGACGAGGCACGACTCGAACTGCGGGCAACGGGCGCCCCGATCGACTGGCCCGAGTCGTCCGCCGAGCGGCTGAGGCAGATCACCGAGCTGTCCGCCCTGCGGCTTCCGGACGACGAGATCGCCGAGCGGCTCAGCCTGCGCAGGGCGGTTGTGGCGATGTACCGCGACCGGACACGGCCCGACACCCGCCGGTGAGGACATCGCGGCAGTCGGATGACGCAAGCCCGGCAGCGGGACCTCCGGCAGCATGACAAGAGTCCGCTTCTGTCGAGTGGCCGGATGGGACCGCATGGGAAAAGCCGAGAACGGATCGATTTCCTTGCTCGATTCTGAGAATTCGGCACCCCATGGTGTCGAACTGCGCCACCTACGCTATTTCGTGGCAGTGGCGGAAGCAGGCACCTTCACACATGCCGCGGAGCGCATGTATGTCGGGCAGCCGACACTGAGTCAGCAGATTCGGCGTCTGGAGGAATTCGTCGGCACGCCATTGTTGCAGCGTCGGCGTGAAGGAGTTCGGCTGACCGAAGCCGGCACCGTACTGCTCGAGGAGTCCCGGGCCGTTCTCTCTCTGGTCGATCATGGCGTCAGCCGAACCCGGCGGGCGGCGGGTCTTGGCCGGTCGCGCCTGCGTTTCGTCGTTCAGCCGTATCTGCCGCCCACGCTCGCCGCGGAGACCGTCTCGCGGCTGCGATCCGCGGCTCCCGAGGTCGACGTGACCTGGTTGGAGACGGCGCTGGACGCTGATTTCTCCTCGATCCTTCAGCGGCGGGCCGACGCCGCTCTGGGCTGGATGAGCCCGGTGAACCGTGCGCTGTCGGACCCCCTCGACGTGATGGAGATCGGGTCCTTCGAACCCGATGTCTGGATTCCGGCACGGCACCGGGGGGCGGTGAACGGGGCCATCGGCCTCGACGAACTCGCCCGCATGCCCATCATCCATGGTCCTCGTCACGCCGATCCCGGAACGTACGACGCATGGCGCTCGGTGTTGCGGACCAGGAACCCGTCCTTCGACTTCACCGACCCGCCCTTTTGGCAGTCGCTGCCCATGACGCTGGCCTTCGCCGCGACCGGGAGCCGGCCGAGCGCCGTCCTGACGGGGCCGTGCCGCCCCGTGGGGATCGCTCCGCAGTCGACGGCGGACGCAGGCCGGCGCGAGATGGTGCCCGTGTGTGTCGAGGGGTCCCCGCTGACCGCCACCGCTGGTCTGGTGTGGAGCACGGACCTCCCTCGTGAATTGCAGCAGGTACTTTTCGACACCGCCGAAAAGATTGCCGCCTGAACAGCTACCCGGTCCATGTCATGGAATCCATAGCGAAGACCAATACCAGAATCATCCACATCGCTTTTACCGACACCGAGGTTTCGCGGTGAACTGATGACGAAGCGGAAATTCGCCGCTCTCACCGGAACGGAAGGCTCCCTCTGATGAGCAAGACAAAGGATATTCGCCAGTCGGTCGACGCGGAACTCGTCTTCGACCCGCTGGTGGACGCGACGGACATCACCGTTCACAACCTGGCGGGTGAAGTAAGGCTCACCGGCACCGTCCCGAGCTACCTCCAGTACCTGGAAGCCGCCGCCGCCGCGCAGCGTGTGTCCGGCGTCACCAAGGTCCACAACAACCTGGAGGTGGTGCTGCCGCCCGCGCACGAGCGCGACGACGCGACGCTGGCCGAGACGGCGAACAGCGTGCTGCTGATGAACATCGCCGTGCCGGTCGGTGTCGAGGCGACCGCAAGCAACGGCAACCTGAAGCTGACCGGCGTTGTCCGGTACGGCTCGGAGCGGCGGGCCGCGGAGGACGCGGTCGCCGGACTCACGGGAGTCCGCGGTATCAAGAACAAGATCGAGATCTCCGACGACGCCGACCCGGTCGACGTCACCCTGCTGGTGTCGGACGCGCTGGACCGCAACGCGCTGATCCTCGACGACAGCGAAGTCGCCATCACCACCGATGGGAACACGGTGGTCCTCACCGGCCATGTCCGCACGTGGGCGGAGCACGACGCCGTGATCGCGGCCGCCTGGATGGCGCCGGGCGTCTACGACGTACGCGACGACCTGTACATCACCGGCTGACAGCAAGCCGCATCAGGAGCTGCACAAAAGGGCCGGTCCTTCGGGAAATCCCGCGGGACCGGCCTGCTCCTCTTCTCAGGACCACCCGAACCCGACCGAGAGGCACAGCACGCCATGCACGACGCAGCTCGATCCACCAAGAAGGGCACCGGCCGGTTCCGTGAGCCGGGCACCGAGCTCGAAAACCTGCTGCGGGACGCACTCGCAGTGGTCGCCGGTACGAAGGCGGTCTCCCGCACACCTTCCCACCACCACTGGTTCCGTGACGCTCCGCGCCACCGGCTCACCCGTTCCGCGGGCCACCTGTTCGGCTACGCACTGCTCGGCTACGTCGTCGTCCACCAGCGGCGGAGCCTGAAGAACCTGGCCGTCTGACGAGGGGGCCGGCTGCCCGGCGCGGCACGAGGGGCACACCCAAAGGCCGTGCCGGGCGCTGCTCACGCGCCCCGGCACAGATCAGCACAGAAAGGGAAGCACATGGCCCGCTCACACAACGAACCAGCCAGGGACGTACGTTCCTCAGAACAGGACCGCGCGGAACTCTCCCTGAGGATGTGGCGGCACGTGTCCCTGTACGAGACAATGCCGATCCAGGCCCGCTTCAGCTACGACCACACCCAGCCCCTCGAGGTGCGCGTCGAATTCTTCAACGACGTCGGCGGCGCCGTCACCTGGGTGCTCTCGCGGGACCTGCTCGTGACCGGCCTGCACCGACCGAGCGGTGACGGCGATGTACGGATCTGGCCTCCGTGCCAGCACCATGGCGGGGACAGCTTCTGGATGTTTCTCCAGGGACGGACCGACGTGGCACTCCTCGAAGGCCGCATCGCCCCCCTGCGCGCCTGGATCGATGAGACGCTCAGATCCGTTCCCTTCGGCACGGAAGGCCTCTCGACGGACTGGGACGAGGCCTTCGCGCACGTTCTGGCGCAGGGGGACCGCTAACGGCCTACGGTGCCCAGTAGGGTGCCACGCCGTCGATGGCCTGGGCTCGGTGACGCAGGTCCAGGCCATCGACAAGGGCGGAGTCGGACCGGCGCATCCGCCCCTCGCGGGTACGCAACAGGGCGAGGACGATCTGATCGAGCCCGGTGCGCCGGGGCAGCACGTCGACCAGTCCATGACGCACTGCCCGCGCAAGCTGGGCGCGCCCCACATACCGGGCGACCAGCACGATGCGCGGCCGTCCATGTTCCCTGCACGCACCGCGCATGAGCGCGAGCGCCTCTTCGTCGAGCGACGTGGCCAGCACGAGCAGCGCCTCCGCGCGTGCTTCCTGCTCCGGTCGCAGCAGGCACACACGGGGCCGGGCACGCAGGGCGGTGGAGATGTCACAAGCAAGCCGGAGGTCCCCGGACTTGACGGTCACGGTCACTGGAGAGGTCACTCGTTCCGTTCTTCTCATGACTCCGAAGCTAGGCGGCCAGCGGCCTGTCGGGCTTCCGTCGGACGACTGCCCGACAGGACGTACGACGGTCGTCCGGGCCGTTCCCGTCGCACGGTAGGCGGTTGCGTCATCCGACGGAAGCCGCTATTTCCCCACCCGGACCACGATGGCGGCCCGCGGCCCCTCGGCCCGCTCAGCCGCTCGGAGGAAGTTCATGACCAGTTCGACCAACCCGACCCGTCCCCGTGTCCTGATCGTCGGCGGCGGCTTCGCGGGCGTCGCCTGCGCCCGTCGGCTGGAACGGGTACTGAAGGCCGACGAGGCGGACATCGTCCTGGTGACGCCGCTCGATTACGGGTTGTACCTACCGCTGCTGCCGCAGGTGGCGGCCGGGGTGCTGACACCGCAGTCGGTCGCCGTCTCGCTACGCAGGGTGCTGCGCCGCACCCGGATCGTCCCCGGCACCGCCCTGGGTGTCGACCTCGACTCCCGGGAGTGCGTGGTGCGGTTGATTACCGATCAGGAGGTCCGCGAGGGATACGACATCGTGGTACTGGCCAGCGGGAGCGTGACGCGCTCGTTCGACATCCCCGGTGTGCCGGAAACCGCCCACGGCATGAAGAACCTGGCGGAGGCCGTGGCCATGCGCGACCACGTCATCGCCCAACTCGACCTGGCCGACGCTGCCGTGTGCCCGGCGGAGCGGGACGCGCGGCTGCGGTTCGTCGTCGTGGGCGGCGGATACGCGGGCACCGAGACCGCCGCCCACCTCCAGCGACTCACCGTCGCTGCGACATACCACTACCCGGGGCTGATCCGGCAGTCGATCGAGTGGCACTTGGTCGACGTCTCGCCCCGGCTGATGCCGGAACTGGGCCCGCGACTCGGTGACAAGGCGTTGGCCCGGCTGCGGCGGCGCGGCATCGAGGTCTCCCTCGGCGTGAGCGTGGCATCGGCCGGGCCCGGCTGGGTCGAACTCACCGATGGGCGCCGGCTTCCCACCCACACCCTGGTGTGGACCGCGGGGGTCGCGGCAAGCCCGCTGGTCGCGTCGACGGGCGCGAAGACCGTACGGGGGCGGCTCGCGGTCACCGCGGAGCTGACCCTGCCGGGCCACGACGAGGTGTTCGCCGTCGGTGACGCCGCCGCGGTACCAGACCTTGCCGCCGGCGGGGACGCGATCTGCCCACCCACCGCGCAGCACGCCCTGCGGCAGGGCAGGACGGCGGGGAACAACGTCGTCGCGCGGTTGCGCGGACGGAGCCTGAGCCAGTACCGGCACCGCGATCTCGGTCTGGTCGTCGACCTGGGCGGCCTGGGTTCCGTCGCCCGGCCGCTGGGCATCCCGCTCAGCGGCCTTCCGGCACAGCTGGTGACGCGCGGCTATCACCTGCTGGCGCTGCCCACGCTCGTGGCCAGGATCCGCGTCGCCACGAACTGGATGCTGCACGCGGTGGCGGGAGACGATTTCGTCCGCACCGGATTCCTGGCCGGACAGCCGAGCACGATCCGGGCGATGGAGCACACCGACGCCTATCTGACCGCTGATGACATCCACGCCGCCGCCGACTCCGAGAAGTCCGCGAGGACGCGACAGGCGCCACGAGCGTCATGAGCGCCATGAGGAAGGGGGTGGCCCCGGCGGCCGGGCCGCAAGGGCCACCCGTCGCCTACCGGCTCAGCGAGAGCAGGTGCCAGTGCCAGGCGTCGAGTGCGACGAACAGGCCCGGGTCGACCAGTTCCTCGCCCTCCCGTTCGTAGACGTTCCCGGCGAGTAGTTCGGTCAGTTTGCATGACTGCCCGTGAAGGTCGGTCCAGGGCAGTGGAACCCGCCCCTCGGCGGGCCGGTCGGAGTAGTTGATCACGACGAGGTACCGGTCCTGGCCGCCGGTCCAGGACCAGGCGAGCAGGTTGTGGTGGGTGTCGTTGTCCGGCCAGCCCGTGCAGGTCAGCAGCTCCCAGTCGCCCTCGCGGACGAGGGCCGCGGCGGTCACCAGGCGGTCGTAGAAGTCGTGCAGGGACGTGTCGGCCGGTTCCTGGGGCCGGCGAGAGAGGAACACGGGCGGGCGTACGCGGCGTCCTTCGAACTGGCCCTCGTGCCAGAGGGTCGCGCCGGGCAGGGTGGCGACGGCCACGGCCGCGGCGCGTTCCCGTCCGTCGGGCAGGGTGGCGGCGGCCCGGGGTTCGTCGTGGTTCTCCAGGAAGCGGACGAGCCGGCGCTGGTAGGCGAGGCCGGCGCCGAGGTGGGCGCGGACGGATCCGGCGCCCTCGTGGACCAGGCGATCGTAGAGCCGTTTGTCGTAGCAGTGGTCGAAACCCTGCTGCTGGAGGTCCCATTCGAGGTCCCAGTACGCCTCCGCGACGAAGAGGAGATCGGGGTGGCGCTCGCGGACCCTGCGAATGACGTACGGCCAGAAGTCCTCCGTGGGGGCCGCTCCCGCGAGGTCGCCCCATGTCTTCACGAACACGTCGTTCATGAGGAGCATCGCCATGTCGCAGCGCACTCCGTCCGCCTGATCGCCGATCGCCGCCAGCGTGTCCACCGCCGCCGCCCGCAGGTCGTCGCTGAAGGCGTTCAGCTGCACGACGTCCGGCCACGGCGGGAAGTACGGGTCACGGCCGCGCGCGTACACCTGCCCACCCGCCTCCAGGAAGGCCTCGGGTGCGCGGGCCAGATCGTCCGGCGTGCCCCGGACCAGGCAGTCCGGGCGCTCGGTGAGCCAAAGATGGTCGGGGGCCACGTGATTGGGGACGTAGTCCAGGATCAGGCGTACGCCTCGCGCGGCGAGTTCGGCCCGTGCCGCGGCCAGTCCCTCGCGGCCGCCGAGGCTCTCGTCGACGACGTAGTCGCGTACGCAGTACGGCGACCCGGCGATGTCCGCCGGGGTGAGGTCGGGCAGTGCGTCGCGGAAGGATGCGAGCAGACGGTCGTCCCGCAGCGCGATGCCAAGTCCCGCCGGGCTGCGCTCCCACACACCCATCAGCCATACGGTGTCCACACCCGGACGTGCGACCTCGTCCCAGACCTCGCCGGGCACGTTGTCCAAAGCGACGGGGCGTCCGTACCGATGGCCCAACTCGCGAAGCCAGACCAGGGTGTTGATCTCGTATATCACCGTCATGACAGGGGTTCCTCCCTCAGGGCGCCCCAGTCACCGTCGCCGACGAGATGGAACAGGGTGGCGGTGACCGCGGCCAGACCGGTCCAGCCGGTCTGGTGGGAGGCGCCGAGGCCGGCGCCGGTGTCTCCGTGGAAGTACTCGTGGAACAGGATCAGATCGCGCCAGTGCGGGTCCTTGGCGAACTTCGGCTGGGCACCGTGCACCGGGCGGCTGCCCTGGGCATCGCGCAGGAAGGTGGCGGTGAGCCGGTCCGCGATCTCGCGCGCGACCTCGTAGAGGTTCATCCGCCGGCCGGAGCCGGTCGGGCACTCCACGGTGAAGTCGTCGCCGTGGTAGGCGTGCAGGTTCAGCAGGGCGCGGACGAGGAGGAGGTTGACCGGGAACCACACCGGGCCACGCCAGTTGGAATTGCCCCCGAACATGCCGGAGTCCGACTCGGCGGGCAGATAGCCGACCCCGTACGGCTCGCCGTGCACCTCGAAGGTGTACGGGTGCGCGGCGTGATACCGCGACAGTGAGCGGATGCCGTGCGGGCCGAGGAACTCGTCCTCGTCGAGCATGCGGGACAGGATGCGCCGCAGCCGGTCCTCGTCGAACAGGGCGAACAGGTGATGCCCCGCCGCGCCCGGCCCGAGGACGTGGTGGGAGGAGACAAGGGCTTCGACGGCCGGGTGCCCGCGCACGAACTCCCGTGCGCCCTGGACCAGTTCCGGGAAGCGCCGGTCCGTCCAGCCGCCGATCACGCTGGTCGCGGCGAGCGGGATCAGCCCGACCAGGGAGCGGACCTTCAGCCGGGTCGCGCCGCCGTCGGGCAGGCGCAGGACGTCGTAGAAGAAGCCGTCCTCCTCGTCCCACAGGCTCTGGTTGTCGTCGCCGATGTGGTTCATCGCGACCGTGATCCAGGCGAAGTGCTCGAACAGGGTCTGTGCGTGCTCGACGTAGACCTGGTTGTCGTCAGCCAGTTCGATGGCGATCTCCAGGAGGTTCTGGCAGTACAGGGCCATCCATGCGGTGCCGTCGGCCTGGTCGAGGTGGCCGCCGGTGGGCAGCGGGGCGCTGCGGTCGAAGACGCCGATGTTGTCGAGACCGAGGAAGCCGCCTTGGAAGACGTTGTTGCCGTCGACGTCCTTGCGGTTGAGCCACCAGGTGAAGTTCTTCATCAGCTTCTGGAAGGCGTTCTCCAGGAAGGCGCGGTCGCCGCGGCCCGTGCGGTGTTTCTCCAGCTCGTAGACGAAGAGGACGGCCCAGGCGTGCACCGGCGGGTTGACGTCACCGAAGTTCCATTCGTACGCCGGGATCTGGCCGTTGGGATGCAGATACAGGCGCCGCAGCAGCAACTCCAGCTGCGACTTGGCGAAACCGACGTCGACCATGGACAGGGAGATGGCATGGAAGGCGAGGTCCCAGGCCGCGAACCAGGGATACTCCCAGGTGTCGGGCATCGAGATGACCTCGTCGTTGACCATGTGGTACCAGGAGCTGTTGCGGACACGGGGGTCGGCGGCCAGCGGGTCGACGCCGTGCTCGGCGAGCCAGCGTTCGACGTCGAGGTAGTAGTACTGCTTGCTCCACAGCATTCCGGCGAGCGCCTGCCGCACCATGCGCCGTTCGTCCTCGGCCAGACTGTCGGGGACGACGCCCTCGAAGAACACGTCGGCCTCGGTCCGCCGCGTGTCGAGCACCTGGTGGAACTCGGCCCAGGGGTCCGCGAGTTCGGTGTCGGTCAGGCGCAGCCGCACGGTGACGCTGTCGCCGGCGGGCACGGTGAGGACGTGGTGGACGGCGGCCTTCGTGCCGGTCTTCCGCGGGTTGACGGCGCCGGTCTCTCCGTGGACGACGTACCGGTCGATGCCGTCCTTGACGTACGGGGTGGTGTTCGGACTGCCGAAGACGCGCTCGTTGTCGGTGTCGTTCTCGGTGAACAGGGTCTCCGTCTCGCCGGTGAAGTACAGCCACCGCGTGCCGAGTTCGTCGTGAACGGCGCGGATGGCGCCCGGGGTGCGCCGAAGGTCGGGCACGGCAGTGCCGCCCGCCCACGACCACGTGTGCCGGAACCACAGCGTCGGCAGCAGATGGAGGGTGGCCGCGTCGGGTCCGCGGTTGTGCGCGGTGATCTCGATCAGCAGGTCCTCGGGGCCTGCCTTGGCGTACTCGACGAACACGTCGAAGTAGCGGTCCTCGTCGAAGACGCCGGTGTCGAGGAGTTCGTACTCGGGATCGTGCCGCCCGCGGGACCGGTTGACGGTCACGAGATCGTCGTACGGGAAGGCACCCTGCGGGTACTTGTAGAGGTACTTCATGTACGAGTGGGTGGGCGTCGAGTCGAGGTGGAAGTAGTACTCCTTGACGTCCTCCCCGTGATTGCCCTCGGTGTTGGTCAGGCCGAACATCCGCTCCTTGAGGATCGGATCCCGGCCGTTCCACAGGGCGAGCGCGAAGCACAGCCGCTGCTTGTCGTCGCTGACGCCCGCGATGCCGTCCTCGCCCCATCGGTAGGCTCGTGAGCGGGCCTGGTCGTGGGTGAAGTACGACCAGGCATCACCGCCGGGGCTGTAGTCCTCACGGACCGTGCCCCACTGCCGCTCGCTCAGATACGGCCCCCAGCGCCGCCACGCCGCCCGCCCCGCGTCGGCCTCCGCCAGCCGCAGTCGCTCGGGGTCCGCCGCACCGCTTTTCGCTGCCATCAAATGCCCTCCCCACACAGCACCTTCACTCAAGAATCGGACTTTCCGGACTCGGTCGCAATGATTCTGCGGGGGCGGACCTGCCGAAGCCGTCTGCGTTCCCCCTCGGACATGCCTCCCCAGACGCCGTACGGTTCAGGACCGCTCATCGCGGTCCAGGCACAGGCCTCGATCACAGGACAACGCCCGCAGACGGCCCGGGCCTTCTTCTCCCGCGCCTGCTTCTCGGCACCCTGCTCGCCGGACGGAGAGAAGAAGACGGAGCTGTCCATGCCCCGGCAGCGTGCGTGCTGTTGCCAGTCCCAGTAGGAGAGAAAAGGGCGATGTCGCTGGATCATGACGCTACTCCCGGTGACAGGTCGATCCGGTGCAGGTCATCGTCACCGCTGGGTGGGCGTCGCGGCTTCAGTCGATTGGCTCATTGGCGGACGGTACGGGGGATGCGGGCGGGGGGAGGGAGGGCGCCGGCCCACGCTGCGGCTCCGCGCTTCTGTCTCACCGCGTCTATGGAGATGACTGCTCAGTATCTATGGAGATGACTGCTCAGCGCCGCTCATCTTCGCCTGGTTCTGCGCGAGGAGGGTCTGCACCTCCTGTTCGACCTGCTGGGGGTCGACTCCGAGGGCATGTCCGATGTGAGCCGACCACACCTCGGAGCGGATATTGGTCTCGAAGTCCAGGTCGGCGCGGACCTTCTCGCGCATCGCCTGGCGGTTCTGGCTCACCATGACGAAGGTGGACAGAAAGATCGCCTCAAGGCTGACGATCATGGTGAGCAGTCCGAAAGGGTATGGGTCCCAGACCGCGGAGTGGCCGAACAGCCCCTCGTTGAAGGCAATCCAGACCGTGAACCACGCCGCGTGGATATACACGAATTGCATCGTTCCGGCGAAGGTGGTGATCGCGTCCGCGATCCGGTCCTGGGTCCCGCGCATCCGTGCGAGAACGGCCTGTTCGTTCGGAAGGTGTACGTCGAACCCATTATTGCCAGGGGCCATGGCCACTCCTTGATCGGCTGCTCACGAGAGACGGCCGCCAGCGTACGCGCGGGGCAGGTGCCTCCCTTGGGTCAATCGACTGCGTGCAAGGCCGAATGCCCGTCCGTACGTCGTTCATTGAGTCGATTGACCCAAGCGAGCCGAGACAGCCCTGCGGCAGAGTCACGGCAGCGCCGCTTCCGCGCCACTCCGCGGGAGCGGACACGCTCCGAAGGGAGAAGGGTATGAGCAGGGCCAAGTCGACTGCGACCCCTCTGATCCCGCGAGGGCGGCCGGCCGGCCGTCGTCGTCGGAGTCGTCGTGTCGGCGTGGCCTGGCGTCACCGTGGCGACGTTCGCCGTCTGTGCCCTTATCGCTGGCGGTATCAAAATCATGCGTGCCTTCAACAGTGACCGCATCGGCCCGGTAGCCGGGTATCTGCTCCCCGCCGCTCTGTCCTTGGCCGCGGCGTTCGGCTCGCTGACATGGCCGGGGAAGCGACCCGCCCGGTCTCACTGATTCCCCCGGTATGCACCTCAGCACGTCCTGTCATCGCACAGCACACATCCGTCAAGGAAGGGATGCACCATGTCAGACCCGACGCCGCAGAAGAACCAGGCGCCTGGCACCACCTCGGACGGCCAGGTCGGCCGCCTCGACGAGCTCTCGCAGAAGGCCCAGGAAGCGCAGCGGACCGTGGCGGCAAGTGTCGCGGATGACCGGCAGAAGCTGTCCGCCGCGGTGGCCGACGCAAAGGACAAGGCCGAGCAGGGCGCGCAAAGGCTGCAGGCGAATGGGCAACGGGCGAAGGCGAACGTCGCCGGAACCTGGAACCAGGTGCAGACTTCCTGGCAGGAGCATGTGGACTCGGTCCGCGAGAAGCTGGAGGAGCGTAAGGCGGAGCGAGATGTGAAGCGTCTGCAGAGCGCCGCCGACGACGCCGAGGAGTACGCCGCCGCCACCATAGACTTCGCGATCGCGGCCATCGAGGAGGCCGAGTACGCCACGCTGGACGCGGTTCTGGCACGGGCGGAGGCGGACGAAGCGGCCGACGCCGCGAAGTAGTCGGTTTCTGACGTGCCTGCGGGTGCGAGCGGCTGAACGGCCGGGCAGCGGGTCGTGGGGCAGTGCCCACGACCCGCTGCCTGTTGGCCGGTTGATGCGGCGAGGTGTCGCCCCCGGCCCGAACGCCCCGCGACAGTCCTGACGGCGACTCGGTGGTGGCGCGCCAGGATGCGGATGGCATTGAGCACTCGCAGCCGGTGAGCCGGGAGTCTGGCCCCGGACCGGTCCGCCATCACCATGAAGCCGAGTTCTGTCGGTCAGAGCAACGGGATCGCCGTCAGTCACCTGCCGACGAAGCGGGCGCGACATCTGTGGTGGCGACAACGACGGTCACCCGCGCCCTCGCCGGCCCCGGGCCGACGGCCTACGGGCAGCTGAACAAAAGCGCACGGTGGGGGAGAAGCGGCGTCTCGGCGGGACGCTGACGCGACCTTACGGACCGTTCAAGAGCATGCCCAGCCCGCCGCGCCGAACCTTGGCGGTGTCTGCGAGCGCGTCGTCGCAACGCGCATGGGGCCGTGACCCAGGAGCTGACCCGATACGCGCGCAGGACCGGCCAGGCACAGGGGAACACCATCGCCGCGTCAACCGTCAGTTGCCTGGCGAGATCCGGATCGGCCATGCCCAGCGCACCTGACGCCCCGCGGCCGGTTCGGGGCCGCAGCGCCGACCGGTGGGTTGATGTGCGCGACGCGAGGCGGCAGGACGAACGGGTATCCGCGCGCCGGGCCTCTGCGCGGGTCGGCTGCGTCGCCGCACCCGGCGCTACGGCCGTCGAGTGGCCCGATCCCCGTATGAGGGAAAGCGGATCCCCTCCCCGCTCAGCACCCTGCCGGTCGGGATGTCCCAGATCACGGTGGCCTTGTCCGTGGCCGTGATGCGGCCGAGTTCTGTCGGCCTGCGGGGCGTGTGCGCGCAATCGGAACGCTTGGCGCCGCTCGGCGAGCGCTCGTGATCAGCTCATGTGGGGCGAGGCACGCTCCGCGTGGCGCCGCAGGGCCAGGAGGTCCCTGAAGCCGCTGCCGACGCTGAGCGTCAGGGGAGCTGATTCGGCCTCCGCTGACGCATTTCATCGGCGTCTGCCGGAGATATCCACGATCCCCGGTCGGATGCCTCGTGGCGACCATGTGGCCAGTCACTGCCGTCGGAGCCGATTGCTGTGGCCGCGAACATCGACCACCGCTTCTCGATTCGAGATGATCTTGTTGTCGATGTGCAGCGGACGTGCGCCCACGTGGGGGCGGTTCTACCTGCTGCGGGGTGCGCGTGTTGCAGGGCTACGCCCATCCGTGGTCGCTGCGAGAGGAAGTGAACGTGAACCTTGCTCCGCTATGGCTTTACGCCGGAGACATCGTTGTCAGCGCAAGAGGTCGGTGTCAGCGATGGCCGGCGTCGCTGAGCCTGGTGGCCGGGCCGAGGACCGACTACGAGCCGGGCCTTGATCGTCACAGATGGAATAAATCATAAAGGATGCTCTTTCTTGTCAATCCATCATAATTTTTCCGGCAACCAATTTGAAGGCGGGAAGTCTGCGAGCTCACGACCTGGAGTGGACCTGGCTGGGCGCACGGCCGAGCTGGAACTGATGAACTCGCTGTTTGCCAGACACGATCGGGGCGGCACCAGCCTGCTGCTGCGTGGCGCCCCGGGGGTGGGAAAGACGGCGCTGCTGGATGCCGCCGCGGTACGGGCCGCAGACGTCGGAATGCGGGTACTGCGCGCCTCCGGCGTGGAGTTCGAGGCCGAGATGAACTTCTCGGCGCTGCACCAGATGCTCTGGCCGTTGCGCCGGCGTGCCGACCGGCTCGCCGGCCACCATCGAGACGTCCTCGACCGGGTCTTCGGTCTCGCCCCGGGACTGTCGCCGGACCCGCTGGCCGCCTCGACGGCGGTACTCGCGCTGCTCGGCGAGGTGACCGTAGAGCGTCCGCTGCTGATGATCGCCGACGACATGCCGTGGATCGACCGCGCCAGCGCGACCGCGCTGGGGTTCGTGGTCCGCAGGATCAGCGACGATCCGGTCGTCTTCCTTGCCGCCGCCCGAACGGGAACCGAGGGCCTCTGGCGCCAACTCCAGCTGCCCGTACGCGAGATCGGGCCGTTGGCTGCGCAGTCGGCGGCCGAGCTGCTGGACGCCCGCTGGCCCGGACTGACGCCAACGGTACGGCGGCGGTTGCTGGCCGAGGCTGCGGGCAACCCGCTCGCGCTGCGGGAGCTGCCGGCGGCGTTGAGCAGCCGACAGCGGTCGGGCCGGGACCCGCTGCCCGCGCTCCTGCCTCTCTCCGGGCGACTGGAAGCGGCCTTCGCCTCTGCCATCGAAAGGCTGCCTGCGCCAACCCGAACGGTGCTGCTCGTGGCTGCGCTGTACGCCGCCGCCGACCTGGCCACGATTCGGAAGGCCACGCAGGATTCCACGGGCGTCGACGACCTCGCCCTGGCGCAGCAGGCGAACCTGGTAGATGTCGATGCGGCCGTCGGCCACATGTCGTTTCGCCATCCGTTGATCCGCGCCGCGATCGTGCACCGGGCATCCCCCAGTGAACGCCGGAGCGCGCACCACTCCCTGGCCGTGGCCCTGGCCGACTTCCCTGACCGCCGGGCGTGGCATCTGGCCGAGGCCGCGACCGAACCGGACGAGGCGGTGGCCCGGGCGCTGGACGAAGCGGCCCTGTCCGCCTGGCGCCGCGGCGCGGTGTCCGGCGACGCGGCCCGGGCGTCGGACGAGGCGGCCGTCTCCGACCGGCGGCGCGGCGCCGCGTCCGCCGCGGTGGCCGCGCTCATGCGGGCCGGTGAACTCAGCCCGCATCCGGGCGACCGGTCCCGCCGACTGGTCGAGGCCGCCTACCTCGCGACCTTCACCGGCCAACTCGAAGACGTCCCACGGCTGTTGGCCGATGCCGGTCAGGCACTCGACACGCCGACCGGGCTGGTCTTCGCCGCCACCGCCCACCTCCTCACGAACGATGAGGGCGATGTCGATGCCGCCTACCGGCTCCTGACCCGGGCGCTCGACGCCAACACCGACACCGCCAAGAACGACAACTGGGACCACTACGGCATCCTGTACGCGCTGCTCCTCGTCAGCCTCTATGCCCTCCGCCCCGAGCCGTGGCAGCTCCTCAAGACCGCAATGGCCCGGTTCGAATCGGCCGCGGTATCACCGTTCAGGCTGTGCCACGACGCGTACGTCGACCCCACTCGCGCCCCCGATGCGTTGCGGAAGGGCCTCGCCGACGCCTTCGCGGCACTGCCTGCCGACGCGGCACCCTGGCAGCTGATCCCGCTGGCCTTCGCGGCGGTCGCGATGGACACCCTGTCCGACTACAGGTACCTGGTCTCTCGCATGATCGAACGGGAACGCGACGGCGGCGCGGTCGCCATGGTCATTCCCGCTTTGATGCTGCTCTGCCACGACTCCTACGTCCACGGAGAGTGGGACGAGGCCGAGAGTCTGGCACAGGAGGGGCTGGTCCTGGCAGCTGTCTACGGCTACCGCTTCTGGGAGCGACAGCTGCGGGCGCTACTGGCAGCCGGTGCGGCTCTCCGCGGCGATGTGGACCTCGCCCGCACCCGCAGCGAGGAGACCACGACCTGGGCGGCGCCCCGCGGCATCGAGGTGACGGAGGCCTACGCCCGAGCCGCTCGCCGCCTCGCGGCCATGGGCCAAGGCGACTACGAGGAGGCCTACGTCCAGGTGGCCAGGATCGACCCGCCCGGCGCACCGAGCCTCGGCATTCCCGGCCGGTGGGTGGTCCTGGACCTGGTCGAGACGGCGGTTCGCACCGGCCGCGTCGACGAGGCCCGCGCCCACCTCGCCGCCGCGCAACGGGCAGGCATCCACCGCATCTCCCCCCGCATCGCGATAATCACCGCCGGGGCCGCGGCTGTGGCTGCCGACGAGAACGAAGCCGGACCCCTGTTCGAGGCGGCCCTGTCCCTGCCCCGAGCGGCCCGGTGGCCGTGGGAACACGCGCGCATCCAGCTCGCCTACGGGCAGTGGCTGCGCCGCACCCGCGACCCCCGCGCCCGCCTGTACCTGAGCGCCGCCCTCGAAACCTTCGACCGGATCGGCGCGAAAGCCATGGCCCAGCGGGCCCGCAACGAGCTACGCGCCACTGGCGTCGCCACCACCACCGGGTCGGACGCACCGACCGTCGCGTTGACCGTGCAGGAACGCCAGATCGCCGAGCTGGCGGCCATCGGCCTGACCAACAAGCAGATCGGCGAGCGGCTGTTCCTGTCCCACCGCACGGTCGGCTCCCATCTGCACCGGCTGTATCCCAAGCTCGGTATCACCTCACGCGCCGCGCTTCGCGCCGCCCTGGAGGCGATGGCACCCGGCGAGGACCAACCCCGTTCGGCCATGCATGACTGAACAGTGCCGAACCGCATGACTAGTTGGTCCGTGTACTCATCGTTACAGCATGACGAGTCGGTCCATGTACTCGCCGTTCTGACGTGCTGTCATTCCACCGCCGGCCATCACCGTGTGTGACTTGGGGCCCTGCTGGTTCTGGCGTCCGGCCTTCGACCTGGCCTGGGCCATGCGTCGAAGCCCCGCCGACTGGTCCAACGGCTTCCGGTCGTCGCCGGCCCGCGGCGGTGTCAGGTGACTCGGACACGGAGCGAACCGACGCTCCGGCGGTACTGTAGAGGAAAGACTCCTGATCGGTGAGCCGGAGAAGACATTGGTCGAGAAGGAGATCAACGCCCTGGCGACCGTGTTGCTCGAACGCGTCGGGCAGCTGGCGAAGGAGATGGCGGCGCGAATCCGCGCCGGCTCGCGCGACTACAACTACGACGTGGTGCCCGCGGAAGAGCTGGAGGAGGCTTGCCGGACCCACCTCGGCAACGCACTCCGGGCGCTGACCGGACAGGTACCTGTGGACACCGAGGCCGCGGCCCGCATCGGCCGCCGCCGCGCTCTGCAGAATGTGCCGCTTCCCGCCGTGATGACGGCCTACCGCATCGGCGTGAAGTACTTCTGGGAGGCAGTACTCGCCGAAGCCACCACAAACCCCGAGGTGGGGAGCGACATGCTGGTCGCGGCGGCCTCGGCGATGTGGGTGCTCCAGGACGGCATCACCGAGGCCATGGTCTCGGGGTACCACGACGCGGTGGCCGAGCGGCTCGTCGCCCATGAGCATGAGCGTTCGGCGCTGGTGGAGGCGCTACTGGAAGGCAGGAGCATGGACCCCGACGCCGCGTGGTCCGCGGCGGAGGTCCTGGGCGTGCCGCGCAAAGGCCCGTTCACCGTGGTCGCCGCAGAGGTACCGCACATCGGTCGGCAGGCCCTGCCGGAGGCCGCGGCCCTCCTGAGTCGGCGCGGAATTCGGTCCGCCTGGCGGCTGCGCCCCGATATGCAGGTGGGCATCGTGTACCTGCGTACCCCCCGGGACCTGAACGACCTCGCCGAGGTGTTGCGGCAGCAGGCGAAGCAGCGGGTTGGGGTGAGTCCCTCCTACGACGACCTGTGCCGCACGGGGGAAGCCCTGCGCTTCGCCAAGGTCGCCATGCGCGGCGGCGACGCGGAGAGCGGCGCCGTGACCGTCTTCGACGACTCCCCGGTTGCGGTCGCGTCAGCCGGCGCACCCGACGTCATGGCCCGCGTCGCCGCCACCGTCCTCGGTCCGATCGAGGCCCTGCCGGCCGGCGATTGTGAGTTGCTGTTGGACACGCTGGACGCCTGGTTCGACTGCGGTGGATCGGCCGAGGAGGCCGCCAAGCGTCTGTACGTTCATCCCAACACGGTGCGCATGCGCCTGCGCCGCATCGCCGAGCGTACAGGCCGCTCCCTCACCGATCCCCGCGGCATCACCGAACTCTCCCTCGCGCTGTGCGCCGTGCGGCAGACGCCGAAGCCCCCGTTCTCGACCGGCACCGCGGATACGGCGGACAACTGAGCCGAACGGTGCCACGGGGCGAGTTGCCCCTGCCCCCTTGCCGCGTTCGTGAACCGCTCGTTCGTCGATGCCGTCAAGGGCCGCTGACGGGCTGTCTCCTCATAGCCCTGCTCGGCTTGTTCGTGTACTTCATGGGGTTCCTCGACGAGACGCAAGGGAGCCGGTGCGCCCGCTGAGTCCCTCAGGGGGCACAGCCACCGCGCCGGGCCGCGGTAGAGCCTGCCTGAAAGCGCGGCGACGCCCCGAAGCGTGCCATTGATGAGCTTGCCGCCGTCGAAGCCGCGGCTGTCGGATCCAACGGTCCAGCCGCGAGGCGGCCCCGGCCGATCATGCTGACCCGGCTCGGCGACGTACGACTGGCGTATACCCAGCTCCGGAAACTGATGAGGACTCTGGAAAGCGGCTGTGACCGCAGTTCTGTGAATGACGGGTGAGGTTTGTCCGGTCAGCCCAGCGTTGCGCTCGCCGCACGCAGGTCGTCCAGGGCCGCCAGGGTGTACTCCGCGAGCCCGTCCTTGGCGTCGCGGTCGCCCTCGGACCATTCGGCGTACCCCCGCTTGAACGCGAGGACGCCCAGCTCGCCCGCGAGAGCCGCGGTCGGATCGGGTACGCCGCGGGCGACCAGAGCGGTTGTCATCGCGGCCGCGAGGCTGACGCTCTTGAGGGCGTCACGTTCTTGAAGTTCGGCGCTGGCGGCGACGGCCGCCTTCAGGCGGGGGGCGAGCTCGCGATTCATGGGGCCCATCACGCTCGAGGCGCGCTCAAGACCGGCAGCGACCGCCTCGAGCGGGCTGGCATCGCCGGGCGCCTCGGCGATCCCCTCGGCCAGCAGCCGGCTCAGCGTCTCCTGTCCGGCCACCAGCAGCTCGCGCTTGTCGGGGAAGTGCCGGAAGAAGGTGCTCTTGGTGACTCCTGCGCGCTCGGCGATCTGCGCGACCGTCGTGGCGTCGTACCCCTGCTCGGTGAACAGGTCGACGGCGGCCATGACGAGGCGTTCGCGTGCGCCTGGTTCCCATCGACCCATGGGGCCATCGTACGTGATGGGACTCTTGTCCCATCACCCTGCTATGGTGATGGGACAAGAGTCCCATCACTTGGGGGAGAGTTTCATGCGCGTCTTTGTCACCGGTGGCACCGGTCTGATCGGTTCCGCCGTCGTCGCCGAACTGCTCGGCAACGGCCACACCGTCCTCGCGCTCGCCCGCTCCGACGCGTCCGCGCTGGTCGCCGAGGCGGCCGGCGCCGAACCGCTCCGGGGAGGTCTCGCCGATCTGGACATCCTTCGCGCCGGCGTCGCTCAGGCCGACGGGGTGATCCACCTGGCATTCGCCAACGACTTCAGCAGCCCCGACGCCCTCGCGAAGGCGGTCGCCGAGGAAAGTGCCGCCCTCGCTGCCCTCGGCGAGGAACTCGTCGGCAGCGACCGCCCCTTCGTCACCGTCTCGGGTACGCCCTATGCGCCGGACCGTGCCTCCACCGAGGCCGACCCGCTGCCGACCGACGGGCCGGTCGGTGGTCGCGGTCGCGCGGTCACGGCGGTCCTGGGCTTGGCCGCACGCGGAGTCCGGAGCACGGCCGTACGCATGCCGCGCACGGTTCACAACCAGGGCACGGGCGGGTTCGCCGGTCTGCTGACCGGCATCGCACGCCAGACAGGAGTGTCCGGCTACCCGGGCGACGGCGCACAGCGTTGGCCGGCCGTGCACGCGCTCGACGCGGCAGTCCTCTTCCGGCTTGCCCTGGAGCAGGCCCCGGCCGGTACCTCCTGGCACGCCGTGGCCGACGAGGGAGACAAGGTGCGGGACATCGCCGCGGTCATCGGCCGACGGCTGGGCCTGCCGGTCGAGTCGGTCCCATCGGAGACCTACGGCCCTCTCGGCCCGATCTTCGCGACCGACCAGCCCTCGTCCAGCACCCACACCCGGCAGGCATCCGGCTGGGAGCCGAAGCACCCGTGCCTTCTGGAGGACCTGGAGAACATCCAGCCCTGACCGGCGACCGGGAAGATCGGGCAGACCCGCTGCCGACGCTCACACCGGCAGCGGAACACCCTCACCTACGTCGGCTCTGTCCGCAGTTCCGTGAATCCCCGGGTCATCGGCGGGAACGGGGGATCGTTTCGCAGACGATCGCGGTCCCGGAACGCATTTGCGTGTATCGTCCGGCGGGCGGCCATCCCCGCACCGGGCCGGACCATCTGAGCGGTGACAATCCGTACTCACCATGCCTCGAATGCCGTTACCTGCGGCGTCGGCAGATCAAGCGCATCATTCCGGAACGCGGTGACCAGCGGGTCCACCGCCCACGCGGTGGCCGCGCGCTCTGACGAGTGGGCCTATGTGTTCCACGGCACCGTGACCCTTGCTGCCGAACGTCTTTGGCTCCGCTCCTGACGCCCCGAACACCCAGTTGTGCTGCCATGCGCGACGACACGTCTGACGAGACGTGTCGTGTTGATGGGGGCGGCGCTCTGGATTCTGAGTGTCAGGGCCACAGAGGATGGGCGTGTGCGGCCGTTTCCGTCGGGGCCGGCCGCCACGCCGATCAGGTTGTCGAGCGGCCGAGCAGCGAGCGAGGCCGCGAATCCAGGATTGCTTCGGCCTCGTCGCTGATGGCGCGGACCACGTCAGCGGCCGGGCGCACGCCATCGACGAAGGACGCCGACTGGCCGTAGATGATCTCACCCGTGTCGGGGTCGGGCGGGGCCCCGAAGGGGTTGGCACCTTCCTCAGGCCTGAATTCCTCCGCGCGGTCCCGCAGGGTTGATGCGCTCTCCGCCCACTCGTCGGTGAACCGGTTGCGTCGGACGCGTTCACCGATACCGGTCGGCCACGGCAGTCCTGACACGATGTCGTAGGCCTGTGTCCACACGGTGTCGCCGCCGTCGCTCTCGACGATCAGGCGCTTGTGGACGTCGTGTACCTCGACCGCCTCGGGTGTGGCAAGGAATGCCGTGCCCAGCCAGGCACCGTCCGCACCGGCGGTGAGGACGGCCGCGAGAGTTCGTCCGTCGCCAATGCCGCCTGCGGCCAGCACCGGGACATCCGGGTACCTGCGCACGATCCCGGTCAGGAACGGCAACAGACCCATCGTCCCGGTGTGACCGCCGGCCTCGTTGCCCTGCGCCACGAGGACATCGGCCCCCGCGGCAACCGCCGCCTCGGCGTCCTCGTAGTTCTGGACCTGGCACATCACCCGGGCTCCCGCGTCCTTGGCTCGGGCAAGCCACGGTTGGGGATCGGCGAACGACAACGCGACGACCTCTGGCCGCTTCTCCAGCGTGGCGTCGAACAGCGGCTCGGTGAAGGGGAGGAACGGCGTGATGAACCCGACTGCGAACGGCCGGTCCGTCGTGGCACGGATGGTCGCGATCTCCGCACGGATCCAGTCGGGTCCCTTCCAGGGATGCGTACCCCCGAAACAGCCGAGGCCGCCGGCGGCGGAGACCGCGGCGGCGAGTGTCCCGCCACTGTGCAGGGCCATGGGGGCCGACATCACCGGATGAGTAAGCCCGAACATATCGGTGAATCTCGTCTGCAACATGGCCGCACATTAGCGGACTGACGAAACGCCAACGGGCGGCATGCCAAGACGGCCGTGGGATGTCTGAATCGAATGCGGCCCATCGGACACGCCCTGGCACCGCCTGGGACACCCAGGTCGCCGTCTACCTGATTAACGCAGGTCGGCGCGGGCACGCGTCGGTGGACCGGGAACTGTGTGTCCCGCGCTCCTGGACCTTCGCGCCAGGCGGCCGCCGGGACGCCGGACTTGGCGAGGAGATCGCCTTCACGAACGAACCGGAATTGGCCACCCGCATGATCGGCCGGTTTCTGACGCCGGCCACCACGCGTCGTGGATCACCGCGACGAACTCTACGGCGGCAACCCGAAACTGCGAGCCGCACTGGAGGAACGAGGCACCGGCTACGGCCTCGCCTACTACCGCTGCTGCGCAACCCGACCCGTACCTCTGACGACCCTGGTGCGAGTCGCTGGATCAAGATGGCGAGTGGAAGAGACGTTGCAGTCCGGCAAGGGGCGAGGGGCAAGGGGCGAGGGGCGAGGGCAAGGGCCTGACCGGACTGGAAGAGCGCCAGGTCTGCCGCTACACGTCCTGGAAGCGCTGCGTCAGTCCTCCATGTTCGCCCATGCCTTCCTCGCCGTCGTCCGCGCCGACGAACACGCCCGCCAAGTCCCTGCCCGGGCCTGCCACTACCACCGGCTGGCCGCGCAACAGCCGTGAAGCCGCGGTCTACAGCTGGAGTGGTGGGCAGCCCGTCGGCAGCTGCTGCGAATCCCCGACCTAGCGCAGCATTCCCGTGTCAGTGAGGTCTTCTCACTGACCGGCGGTGAGGAACAGAGTTCCGACTAGAACTGACACGAGGATCTCGTAGCCGAGGACGATGCAGGCCAGGGCCAACACTCCCTTCTGCCACAGACGCGGTCCGCGGTAGGGAAGGAGCGGTGGCTGGTCCGAGGGTTGGAGCGCCGCTTCGGTCGGGGTCGTGTCAATCTCCGCGTGGGTGCGCCACCAGTGACGTAGCGTTTGGCTCTTGGCTTCGAACTCCGAGTCCCAGAGCACGCGTCCGACACGTGGTACTGGCAATGGCGTTCGGCGACTGCTTGCTTCAAGGATGACTAGCCTGCGCCCGCCGCGGTGGCGCTCGACGGCGATCCCTTGAATCTCGTCCCAGGGAACGGTACGGGGCCGCAGCCCTCGTATGACCAGGTGGTCGGCAGTGAGGATGACGCCTCTGCCGAAGCTCAGGAAGCCCGCGCCCAGCAGCAGCGAGATCGCGACGAGTGCGCCGAGCGTGCGGCCAAGGAGCGTCGGGTGATCAGCGCCGGGCCCCTCGGCGAACCCCGCCATCACCGCATCAGCCGCAAGCCAGCCGAGCAGCAGGACCGTGGGCACACACCGGCTTGGCGCAGGTCGCATGCCCAGTCGCTCGGGCAGCCGGCCGTAGGTATGCCCCCAGGCGCCGAGTTCACCAGCTGTGTCTTCGACTTGGGCCGCGCCGCCGTTGGCAAGCCACCAGCTGCGGATGGTCGCGACCTTGTCGTCAAACTGGCGGTCGCGGGACAGGAAACCGGAGCTGGGCATTCGTAGCGGGGTGCGGTGTCCATCCGTCTCGTAGAGGACCACCCGCCGTCCGCCGGTGAACGGCTCGACTGCGACCTCGGCCACGTTGGTCCACGAGATGGTCCGGCGGCGCAGGTTGTGGACGACGACCGCCTCAGGGGTCAGGGTTACCCCGACGTAGCGGCTCAGCACCCACAGTTCGAGCGTGACGAAGAACGGCAGCACCATGGCCAGGACCCGCGACTCGAACGGCAGGCCGGGCCGCTGGTGCGCCCACAGCAAGGGGTTCGACAACTGCATCAGCACGGCGGCGCCGAGGATCAGGCCCAGTGGCAGGGACTGCTGCCACGAAGCCCGATAGCGGACTCGGCCGACCATTCCCGACGATTCCGCTCCGCCATTGCGGGCTTCCTGGTTCACAGCTGTTCCACCCCTGCCTCACGAACAACGCGGGGCATCATGCCTGGCCAGGGACTGTTCGCGCAATGGCTGCCGGCGGCCCCAGCCCGACAGAGCAATCGGCAGCCAGGGCGAGAACGTGCCTTCTGCTCGTAGCGCCCACGGCGCTACTCCCGCTCCGGCCGTCCGCTTGGGAGCGCATCTGCCCGGTGTTGCGATCTGGGCGCAGGGCCAGGTCGCACTGGAGCCCCCGGCCGCGGGTGGTCGTGCAGCCCCGAGCTCAAGGAACGCTGGCGCGCACTCAACGCGTCACGCTCAGCCCGAGCCGGATTGGCGACATAGCGCGGGCTGCCCTTGTCTTCAACGGCAATTGGAAATGATCTTCAGTGAGAAAACGTCAGTGGCCGGCTCATAAGGAACCCGGTTCCCCCGAGCGTGGATTTCACTCCTGTTTTCTAGAGTGGTGGCCGTGGCTTCAAGGGAATCGGCCAGAGCGGGGAAGACAAGCTTTGGAAGCGCCGCCTCCGCGAAGTACATCACCGGAGCCGGAGCCGGAGCCGGTGCCGATCCCGCGCCGGTGTCGAGGAAATACCCGTAGGGGGCGTCGGACCTCTGGGTAAAGGGAACCCACTCGGGCTGCCGGTTCGACCCACCGGCGAGGAGGTCCCGGTAGACGCCCGCGACCTGACGAAAGTGGAGGAAGACGTTGTTACCGGGCAGGAAAACCGAATCCGGGTGCGGTTGATAGAGGCGTCCCTCCAACACGTCCTTAGCGGTACTGCCGGTGTTGAGCTGCAGCCGCACCCGATGCTCGGCGGGAACCGCCGTGGCCATTTCCTCCTCAGCCGCAGCGATCATGCCCTGCTCGACGCCAGGATTAATTGCTTCAGCATGGCGCGGCGCGTTCTCCCTCCGGGGCCTCAAGTGCACGGTTGCCAGAGCCACATCAATGGCACTCCCCGTGATCACGAACCCGCAGGTGTCGTTGCCTCTCCATACTTCCGCCAACCTTCGGCCAATGGCCAAAAATAGGCAGGTCGGCAGCTTCGCCCATGGCGTGACGTGCACCACTCAACTCACCCCGGGATCGGGACTACGGGTAACTGGGCGGTCGGACGATTGCCTGATTCTTCCCCTCGAGAGAGGAAGGTCCACGCGCATAGGGTCACAGTGGAACAACAGCATCCGTTTTCTCGCAGAAATCCACGTAGACAGCAGGAGGAGCGATCTGATTGGCTCTCGCTGCTGTTATTCGCTTCGCCCATCCATGTTTCTTGAGTTTCTTGGGCGGCTACTTGAATGGTTTCCAGAGGGGGATCTCATGACCGTGCGAAGCCGGCACGCAGCAAGAATCGTCTTTTCAGCGGCTGCAGCCACCCTGGGCATACTCGTCCTGACTGCTCCGCAGGTCGCGGCAGCCGACCGGCCGGTTCCCAGCATTTCGGCCAAGGCCGACAAGAACGCCAGGGCAATTGCAGCGGAGAATCCCGTTGCAGTCGTAGCCGCCGCGACTGTCTGTGGTACGGGATACAACCTCTACAAGGCCGAGCAGTTGCCCGATGCCTCGCGCCTGGGGACTCTCTTCGTCTACGTCAAGGGATCCAACCCCGCGAGTAATGACGCTCCTACGTGCGCCATCTTCGACAACAACACGAGTGGCGCGAAGTGGATGAAGCTCAAGCTCTGCTCGAACTACACGGCAGAGGGCTGTGCGAGTGACGAGGGCAACTTCAGCCAGTACGCAGGACCTGTCTACCGCGCCCACGGCGGTTGCGGCACGGTCACCGCACTGATGAAGAACAGCTCAAGCTCAAGCACATACCTCGTCAACGCTGTTCGAGACTCGACGAACTGCAACTAGGCAGCGCTGTACGCGCCGCAAGCTCAGGATTCCATGCCGTCTCACGGCATGGAATCCCGGGCGCACGACTGGTCTCAGCTGAGCTCTTCACCTTTCAGCGGCGCCTTTGAGAGGCAACCGGAGGCTGCTACTGGAAGGTGATCGGGATGGGTAATAGCATGCAGGCTTTGCGTTCAAATGCCTGATGAAGCCCCTCTCGCCGTAGAAGGCGCCCTCTCCGTCCGCCGCCCCCTGACGGCTTCCGCGATGAGGCCACATTCGTCGGCGTCGCGGAGCGACCGTACACGTGGACCTATAGGGGTGCGCTCCCCGCGCTCGTGCCTGAACACACGAACAAACCTGACCTGATGCGGGGCGGCGTGTCCACCGCCATCGTCAACCTGGTGACTGGGCATGTGACAAAGCTGCCGTTCACGGCGTCGCCGGCCTACTTCGCCCCATCGTGCAACACGGCAACGCGCACAGCCGCGTTCACCGTTTTCCGGGACGTGAACGATCGCGCGAGCACACATGCGCGTGGTCACGGTGAATTTGGCTGGGAAGATCACAGGCACGAAGGGTGAGATCACCGGCGCGGTTCCAGTGAAGGACGGCACAGTCGCCGCACTCGGCAGCCGCCTTGTCCACCTCGACCACTTCGGCAAGGTGAAGAACCTCGCGGACCCAGACAGTGCCCGGTTCGGCATCCGGGCCGCCGCCGACGGCAAGGTCGCGTTCGTCGACCGCAAGAACGACGCCGCGGTCAACGCCAAGCTGTTCACCGGCAGCGGCAAGTCGACGGCCATCGCCTCGGGCAGACGCTGCGATCTCAACCTCATACAGGGCGAGGCGGGCAAGATCTCCCTCACCGGCCACCCCATGGGCACCCCCGCCACCGCGGGAACCGGCGTCACCCGCGTCAACGCCCCGCACGACACCGATGTCTCCTTCCACGGCCGCCTCGCGGTCGACCCGGTCCTCACCTCTGGTATGCGCGCCGGCCTGTTGATCTGGCGTCGCCGCAGATAGCGACGGTTTCGGCGCGACGAATCGTGATGACGAAAGCCGATGGGTGAAGTCCGCCCTCACTTGCCAAGTGGATCTTGCAGGTCAGCCCTCCTCTTGATCGGCCCAAGGCTTCGTCGGGCAGATGCCGGACTGGCGTCCTGCGTCGGCCGAGGACTCGCGGCGGCCGTGACCGAGTGCCTGCCACGTGCTGATGGGCCCGGCAGGAGTAGGAGCCGTGGTCGTGTGGACCAGCAGCACGTCGCGCTCGATGGCCGTGGGGATTCCCATGTCGAGTACCTTCAGCGGTCGACCGGCCGGAGGGATCGGAGGGGCGGGGCGGCTGGTCGCCGGGACCACGCTGGGCAGGTGACACTCCGCTCGAGCACCTCAGAGGGACCACCTCCGCCCGTGCTGCGCAAGGCGTCGGCGAAGTGGTGCATGCCCTTCTCCATGGGCAGGTGTACGTGGTCGGCGGACTCCGGGGTGGTGTCGCCGCTGAGGGTGCGCAGCGCAGCGCTGTCGCCGCTGCTGGCGTTGATCACGTCCATCAGCGCGGGCAGGCCGACCTGCCCTGCCAGACTGAGGACCACCTCGACGTTCTTCATGCCCCGCGCCGACCGGGCCAATCAGCGTGACGGTGTCGCTGAGCGGTCCGTGGCTGTCCAGTACATCCAGGCTTCTGCCATGGGGCCGTCCTGGTCCCCGGGACCGATGAAATCGACCCGGGTCTGGCTTGATGCCGGTCAGCGGACGATGTCGCTCGCCAGTTCCCACAGGCGCTCGGCGTTCGCCGGGTCCAGTGCGTAGGGGGCCACACCGGGGACGCCCAGCCGGGTGGGCCGAGCGTGGACGAGAGGGGCCTCGTTGACGTCCTCGAAGTAGCGGCCGCCGATGCCTTCGACCAGCGGGGAAGCGGCGAGGAACACGGTGGTCGCGGCGCCCTGCTCGATCGTCTTGCGGTAGGGCTCAGGGGTCCGCAGGCCTCCGGTGTGCCGCTGGAGGTTGGTGGCGATCGCACCGGGGTGCAGGGAGTTGGCCGTGATGCCGTCGCCCGACCAGCGGCGCTGCGCCTCGACGGCCAGGAGGATGGCGGCGGTCTTGGACTGGCCGTAGGCGACGAGCGCGTCGTACGGGCGGAAGCGGAAGTCGATGTCGTCGAAGACGACGGGAGAGAAGAGATGGCCGCTGGAGGAGACCGAGACCAGGCGCGCTCCGTCGCCTTCGGCGAGGGCCCGGTGCAGCCCCAGGGTCAGGGCGAAGTGCCCCAGGTAGTTGGTGGCGAACTGCTGCTCGTGGCCGCCGATGCCCCGCTCGAGGTCCGGCGGCATCATGATGCCGGCGTTGTTGATCAGGATGTGCAGCGGACCCTGCCAGCCGGCGGTGAACGACCGCACCGATTCCAGGTCGGCCACGTCCAGGCGGGCGACGTGGATCGCGTCGTTCCCGGTGGCCTTGCGCAGGTCGGCCGCGACCTGCTCGCCGGCTTCCGGACGGCGCACGGCGAGCGTGACCTCGGCACCGTTGGCCGCCAGAGCGCGGGCGGTCTCGACTCCGATGCCCGAGCCCGCGCCCGTGACGATCGCCCGCCTGCCTGACAGGTCGACGCCTTCGATCACCTCCGAGGCGGTGCTGTCGCGGCCGAGCGGGGTCGTGAAGAGCTGGGACATGTGATGCATTCCTCCGGTCGTTCGAACTGCGCCGTCATACTGCGCCGAAGGCTGTGGGGCGAACCAGGACGGGGTGAGACTGGGACTGACAGGGCCACCCATGAACCCGGAACGCGTTCGTACGCTGGAAACATGACAGCCACCGGAGACGCCAACGCACTGGGCCGGTATCTGCGCGCCCGCAGGGAACTGGTCCAGCCCGATGAGGCCTGGGATCAGGGCAACCGGCGTGTCCCGGGGCTGCGCCGCGAGGAGGTCGCGTTCCTCGCGGGCATCAGCTCCGATTACTACAACCGCTTGGAGCAGGGCCGCGACAGGAACCCCTCGGAGCAGGTCCTGCGCAGCATCGCCCGCGCCCTGCGGCTGGACGAGGAGGCGACGACGTACCTGCTGGAGATCGCCACACACAAGAGCCCGCGGCGCAAGCGGCCCCGCAGGCCGGAGCAGGTCGGTGACGGCCTGCGGACGCTCATCGACTCCTGGCCACTGACCCCGGCGTACATCCACGGCACATACATGGACGTCCTGGCCGCCAACAGCCTCGCCATCGCGCTCTCACCGTTCAACGCGCCGGGGCGCAACGGCATTCTGGCCGCGTTCCTGGAGCCGGAGATGAGGGAACTCCATCAGGACTGGGAAGACATGACCGCCCGGGTCGTTCCGTACCTGCGCTCGGTTGTTGGCGCGGACATTGAAGACCCGCGCCTCGTCGAGATCGTCGGAGAGCTCTCCCTGCGCAGCGAGCGCTTCCGCACGCTCTGGGCCCGGCAGGACGTCAAGCACAAGACCACCGGCACCAGCCTGCTGCATCACCCCGAGGCCGGCCCTCTGGAACTGCACTACGAAAAGCTGCTGGTCCCGGGCACCGGCGGGCAGACGCTGGTCACCTACCACGCACTGCCGGGCAGCGCCTCCGAAGAACGCCTGCGTCTGCTCGCCAGCATGCACGCCCCTGACCACGTCGGCGGTACACGGCCGATCGGTGACCCGACCCGAACGCCAGGACGCGCCATGCCTTGACGTGCTTCCAGGGGGTCGGCGACCGGTCCGGTCGCCGACGCCCTCGCCGTACTTCCTCACGCTGGATGAGCTGGTTGCCGCCTCGCGCGGTCAGCTCTCCGCGTCAGCCCTCCGCGTGGTCAGCCCTCCGCGCGGGCGGGCAGCCGCCATCCCGGGCGCGGGAAGTGGCAGGTGTAGCCATCGGGGTAACGCTCCAGGTAGTCCTGGTGCTCGGGCTCGGCCTCCCAGAAGGGGCCGACCGGCTCGACCTCGGTGACGACCTTGCCCGGCCACAGTCCGGAGGCGTCCACATCCGCGATGGTGTCCTCGGCGATCCGCTTCTGCTCGTCGTCCACGTAGTAGATCGCCGAGCGGTAGCTGAGACCGATGTCGTTGCCTTGGCGGTTCTTGGTGCTCGGGTCGTGGATCTGGAAGAAGAACTCCAAGATCGCGCGGAAGTCGGTCTTCTCGGGGTCGAAGAGGATCTCAATGGCCTCCGCGTGGGTGCCGTGGTTACGGTACGTCGCGTTCGGCACGTCACCCCCGGTGTATCCGACCCGGGTCGCTGTCACGCCCGGGAGCCGGCGGATCAGGTCCTCCATCCCCCAGAAGCATCCGCCCGCCAGTACGGCCCTCTGCGTCTGCGCTGCCATTTCGGCCCCTCCAATGTCTGTCGCCTCGGTCACTCGGGCTGCTCGGCTCGCACACCGGCGGCATCCCATGCCCTCTGGCTTCATCAGCGCGTGAGGGTTCCAAACAATTCCGCGCCGGCCCGCCCCGCCGGCGCTCAGCCGGGGGTGGGGCACCGCCGCAGCCTGCGGAAACCGTCCGGGGGCGGCGCCTACGTCACCGCGAGATCCCGTTTTTAAGTTAATTAGCAATTAATATTGACAGGCCTGAGGGGTCTGGGCACAGTTTCCGCCGTGGCACCGACGCCCAGGCACGACCGGAGCGGGGTGCCCCGTACCCCCAACTCTCGGGAGAATTCAGTGGCTTCGCATCGTGCAGGGATGGCGCGACCGCGGCGGACCGCGGTGGTGCTCGGTGCCGTGGTGCTGGTCGGGTCGGCGGTTCCGGCGGCACACGCCGCGGACGACCAGGGCGCGCCGCAGTACTACGACAGCGGTCTCGCCTCCACGCCGTACATGGGATGGAACACCTACTACGGGCTCGGCGCCCCGACGGAGGACCAGGTCAGGAAGGTCGCCGACCACCTCGTCAGCAGCGGGCTGCGCGACAGCGGATACAACATCGTCTGGCTGGACGGCGGTTGGCAGGCGGAGCAGCCGCGCGATCCGCAGACGGGCCGGCTCGTGGCCAACCCCACCCGCTTCCCCTCCGGCATCCCCGCGCTGGTGACATACCTTCACAAGCGGGGCCTCAAGGTCGGCATCTACACCGACGCGGGTGAGTACGACGGCGGGAAGTGGTGCGGCCTGGGCAGCCGCGGTCACTACGAGCAGGACGCCCGCCAGTTCGCCGGGTGGAAGGTCGACGCCATCAAGGTGGACTTCCTCTGCGGCATCGGCGCGGGGCTCGATCCGGGCCCGGCCTTCAAGGAGTTCAGCGACGCCGTCGCCAAGTCCGGGCGGAAGATGCTGCTCAACCTGTGCAACCCGCTCACCGACGACTGGGGCATGCCGCACACCCCGGAACAGGACGCGCACAACACCTTCGTCTACGGTCCGACGGCAGCCGACTCCTGGCGCACCGGCACCGACATCGCCTGGGGCACCCCGACCGCGGGGGAGTGGCCGAACATCCTGCGCAACATGGATGCCAACGCCTGGCACCCCGAGGCCCAGGGACCCGGGCACTGGAACGACCCCGACTACCTCATCCCGATGCGCAAGCTCGCCGAGGGTGGCTACGAACTGACGGAGGAGGAGTCCACCACTCAGTTCGTGATGTGGGCCGAGATGGCCTCGCCGCTCATGCTCGGCAGTGACCCGCGCACCCTGGCGCAGTCGATGATCGACACCCTGCGCAACCCCGAGATCATCGCCGTCGACCAGGACCCGCTGGGCATCCAGGGCGCCCGCGTGGCGACCGACCCGGTCGGCGACGTCTACAGCAAGGTGCTGCAGGGCGCGGGCAAGCGGGCGGTCGTCCTGCTGAACCGTTCCGACCAGGCGCAGGACCGCACAGTGACCTTCGCGGACGCCGGCCTCGCGGGCAAGGTCGCGGTGCGCGACCTGCGGGCCCGTGCCTCGCGCGGCACCTTCACCGGCTCGTACACGGTGCGCGTCCCCGCGCACGGCACGGCCTTCCTCAAGCTGACCGGCACCGACGAGGCCCCCGGCACGCAGCTTCCCGGCCGCTCGTCGGCGAGCCCGGCCCTGGTGCGCGACGGTGACACGCTCACCGTCTTCACCCGCGGCACGGACGGCGCGCTGCGCGCGCAGACCGCGCGCGGTGGCGACTGGGCCACGTCCCGGACCACCGATCTGGGTGGCCCGACGCGCGGCCGCATCCTGGGCCAGCCCGCGGCGTACGCCTCGGCCGGGGGACGGATCGACGTCTTCGTGCGCGGCACCGACGACACCGCCTACCGGCGCGTGTACGCGAACGGGCACTGGGGGCGCTGGCAGAACCTCGGCGGGACGCTGACGGACGCGCCGACCGCGGCCTTCGCGGGACCGGACGACTGGACCCTGTTCGTGCGCGGTGCGGACGGCAATGTGTGGTCGCGCGGCCCGGCCTCCGGTTGGACCTCGCTCGGCGCCCCGCAGGGCCGGCCGTTCTACGGACGTCCGTCGGCCGTCGTCGACGACGCCGGACGGCTGCACGTGGCCGTGCGCACCCCCGACGACTCGGTGTGGTCGCGTACCCGCGACACCTCCGGCACCTGGTCGGACTGGACGGCCCTCGGCGGCACGACCAGTGGCAGCCCGACCTTGGTGGCCTCCGGCGGCACCGTCCACCTGTACGCGCGGGCCGGGGACTACACGCTCTGGACGCGCAGTTGGACCGCCGACGGCGGCTGGGCCGGCTGGAGCAAGGACACCGACTTCGTCAGCGGTGCCTTCGACGGCGCGCTCGGTGCCGTCGCCGGGCAGGACGGCGGCGTACTGGCCGCCTACCGCGGGGTGGACGACCGCGTCCACCAGACCGAGCTCTGAGCTCCGCGCGCTCGCTTTGATGTGCCTCCGGGCTTTGTTCGGCCCGGAGGCACACTCTCCGAGAAATAAATTAGTAATTAATCTTGACGGTGTCCGGACCCCTGCGACAGGCTGTGCCTGCCGCAGGCAGAGCCGGGCCGTCAGGGGGCCTCAGCTCCGTTCCGTGGGCACTTAGGGAGTACATAGATGACCGCCTTGAACGCCAACCGCCGCAGATTCCTCGTAGGAGCCGGCGCAGTCGGTGCCGGCGCGCTGCTCAGCAGCTGCGTCACCCAGAGCCCGTCCGCCTCCGGAGGAAAGTCCGGCGGCCCGGTGACCCTGCAGTCCAACCTCTCCTCTCCGCAGGCCAAGACCGCGATGCAGGCGATCGTCGCCGCCTTCGACAAGCGCGGCGACGCCAGGGCGCAGCTCAACACCGTCGCGTCCGAGACCTTCCGCACCCAGCTGCCGACCTACCTCACGTCGGCCAACCCGCCGGACGCCTACACCTGGTACCCCGGCTCCGTGGCCGAGTCGTACGCCAAGAAGGACCTGCTCCTCGGTCTCGACGACATATGGGAGAAGCCCGAACTCGCCGGCTACTCGGACGCGCTGAAGAAGCTGTGCACCTCGGCCTCCAGCGGCAAGAAGGTCTTCGTGCCCACCAGCTACTACTGGTGGGGCGTGTTCTACCGGAAGTCGAACTTCGCCAAGTGGGGCGTCAAGGAGCCCAAGACCTGGGACGAGTTCCTCGACCTGTGCGACAAGCTCAAGAGCAAGGGCGTCGCCCCGATCGGCCTCGGCGCCGGCGGTGACACACCCTGGGTCGCCTCCACCTGGTTCGACTACCTCAACATCCGCATCAATGGCGCCGCGTACCACCGCGAACTCCTGGCGGGCAAGCACCGCTTCGACGACCCCGAGGTCCGCAAGGTCTTCGACAAGTGGGACGAGGCCCGCCCGTTCTTCGACCCCAACGGCACGGCCATCCCCTTCCAGGACGCCACGACCTCCCTCCTCCAGGGCCGCACCGGCATGATGCTCATCGGTACCTTCTTCGCCGACGCCGCCCCCAAGGACGCCCTGGGCGACCTGGACTTCTTCCAGTTCCCCATCATCGACCCGAAGGTGCCGGTCGCCGAAGAGGCGCCCACGGACGGCTACTTCGCCAGCGCCCGTACCAAGCGCGCCGACGGCGTCAAGGAACTGCTGCGCTACCTGGCCTCCGCCGAGGCGCAGGAGCTGTACCTCAAGAACTCCTCCGGCACCGCGCTGCCCACGCACCCGGACGCCAAGGACGCTGGCACCCCGCTGGTTCTCAAGGGCCGCAAACTCATCGAAAGCGCCACCGACGTGACGCAGTTCTTCAACCGGGACTCCAGCGACGCGCTCCAGCCGACCGCTGATACGGCGCTCGTGCACTACCTGGCCAAGCCCAAGGAGATCGGCTCCATCCTCACCACGTGGCAGCGCAGCGCACAGAAGATCTGGAGCCAGTGACAATGGCTTTGATCGGCTCCACACGACGGTCCAGGGCCACGCGGGTGCCCCCGGTGGTCCTGGCCTTCGTCCTCGTCCCGCTGCTCGTCGAGGCGTTCTGGGTCTTCTGGCCGGCCCTCCAGGGCTTCTACCTCTCCCTGACCTCTTGGGACGGTCTGTCGGCCCCGAAGTTCGTCGGCCTCGGCAACTTCAGCGAGATGGTGCACGACGAGGTCTTCCGCACCGCCGCGATCAACACGGTGCTGTGGCTGCTGCTCTTCGGCGGGCTGTCCGCCGCCCTCGGGCTCGGTGCCGCGCTGCTGCTCCAGCAGGAGCGGCGCGGCATCGGGTTCTACCGGGCGGCGCTCTTCCTGCCGGTGGTCTTCTCACTGGTCGCGACCGCGCTGGTGTGGCAGGCCATGTACCAGCCGGACGGCCTGATCAACAATGTGCTGGGAGCCATCGGTCTGGGTGGCTGGAAGCACGCCTGGCTCGCCGACCAGGACACCGCCTTCTACGCGGTGATCGTGCCCGCGCTGTGGCGCCAGGTCGGCTACGTGATGGTGCTGTACCTGGCCGGCCTCAAGGGCATCGACCCCGTGCTGTACGAGGCGGCGAAGGTCGACGGCGCCACCCGCCTGCAGCAGTTCCGGCACATCACCCTGCCACAGCTGCGCAGCGTCAACGCGGTCGTCCTTTCGGTGATCGTCATCGACTCGCTGCGCTCGTTCGACGTGGTGTGGGCGCTCACCCGCGGCGGCCCGTACCACTCCTCCGAACTGCTGAGCACCTACATGTACTCCACCGCGTTCCAGTCGCTGCGTCTGGGATACGGCTCCGCACTCGCCGTCGTCATCTTCGTGCTGGCCTTCGGCGTCATCGCGAGCTACCTCGTGCGCGCCTTCCGGGAGGCCGACTCATGACCGCCACCCACGCCACCACGGACCTCAAGGACGCCGAGGGCCCGGCAGGCCGGGTCGGCCTCACCAAGGTCCAGGCGCCCCGCCGCCCCGCCCTGAGCGGCCGCGCCCTGCGCACCGCCGGCTTCCACCTCTCCGCGGGCCTGCTGTCCGCGCTGTGGCTGCTGCCGATCGCCCTCGTCCTGGTCACCAGCACCCGGACGTTCGACGACATCGCCGCGCACGGCGTCGGCAGTTGGCCGCACTCGTTCACCTTCGACAGCTTCCGGCAGGCGTGGGTGGACGGCGGCCAGCAGCGCGCCCTCATCAACAGCATGCTGGTCACCATCCCCACCGTGCTGCTCTCGCTCGGCCTCGCCTCCATGGCGGCCTTCGCGCTCAGCCGCTACGACCTGCGCTTCCGGCGTGTCCTGCTGCTGCTCATGCTCGGCGGCAACCTGCTGCCCCCGCAGATCCTGCTGATCCCGGTCTCCAAGCTCAGCGAACTGCTCGGCATCTACGACCAGTTGTACGCCCTGATCGGCGTGCAGGTCGGCTTCGGCGTCGGCTTCTACGTCTTCGTCCTGCACGGCTTCATGCGGGCGATCCCCGGCGAGATCCAGCAGGCCGCCGTCATCGACGGCGCGAACCCGTGGCAGATCTACTGGCGGGTCATCCTGCCGCTGGCCCGCCCGGCGCTGGCCGCGCTGACCGCCCTGTCGTTCACCTGGATCTTCAACGACCTGCTGTGGGCCATCACGGTGCTGCGCACCGACACCCAGATGCCCATCACCGCCTCCCTCATCGGGCTGCAGGGCCAGTACGTGTCCATGTGGAACGTGATCGCGGCCGGCTCGGTGATCGCCGCCGCCCCGACGGTGGCCGTCTTCCTCCGCTTCCAGCGCCACTTCGTGGCCGGACTGAACCTCGGAGCCGTCAAGTGACCGTGCACGACCGGTGGCTGCTGCGCACCGACACCACCACCTACGCGGTCACCCTCGGCGGCGACGACCGCTGGGCCGAACTCGCCGCCTGGGGGCCGCACGGTGTCGAGGACGGGCCGTCACCCATGGACTGGTCGCGGCGCACCCACTTCATCGTCCCCGCCGACGCCGCCCCGGCCGAGTACATCCCGTACGGGCTACGGCCGTTCACCGGCGCCGACCTGGTCGCCTCCCACCCCGGCGGCGACCGCGGCAGCTGGTGGCGATTCACCGGCGCCACGCAGGACGGCGACCGGGCGCTGCGCCTGGAGTTCGCCGACGACGTCCTCGGACTGCGCACGACGCTCCGGTACGAGACGGTGCCCGGCACGGACGTCGTCCTGCGCTGGACGGAACTGACCTGCACCGGCGAGACCGACGTACGCCTGGAGCGCTTCGACTCCGCCGCCGTCAATGTGCCCGTCCAGGGTGGCGCGCGGCTGACGTACCTGGCCGGACAGTGGTCGCAGGAGTTCCAGCTGAAGCACGTGGAGCTGGAGCGCGGCCGCTTCGAGATGGAGAGCACCCAGGGCTCGGCAGGGCACGCGTACCACCCCTGGCTCGCGGTCCAGGACGCCGCCGCCCCCGCCGAGGGCGCCACCCCCACGTACGGCATCGCCCTGGAGTGGTCCGGCAACTGGCGGATCACCGCCGACGCCGAGCCCGGCGGCGCCGTACGGGTACGCGCCGGCCGCGTGCCCCATGAGGGCGCGGTCCGCCTCGCCCCCGGCGCCACCCTCGTCACACCCCGGCTGGCCTGCGCCTTCAGCCCGGACGGGCTCGACGGGCTGGCCCGCGTGTGGCACCGCTACGAGCGGCACCTCAGCGGCGAGCGCATCGACCGGCCGCGCAAGGTCCTCTACAACTCGTGGGAGGCGACCGGCTTCGACGTCGACGCCGCCGGGCAGCTGGAGCTCGCCAAGACGGCCGCGGACCTGGGCGCCGAACTCTTCGTCGTCGACGACGGCTGGTTCACCGGACGCCCCGACGACACCGGCGGCCTCGGCGACTGGGACCCGGACCCGGCCGAATTCCCCGGCGGGTTCGACCGGTTCGTCGAGGACGTCCGCGCCCTCGGCATGGACTTCGGCCTGTGGGTGGAGCCCGAGGGCATCAGCCCCCGCTCCAGGCTCTACGCGGAGCACCCCGAGTGGGTGTACCGGATCGAGGGCCGGCCCGCGACGCTCGTACGCAACCAGCTCCTGCTCGACCTCGGCCGCGAGGACGTCCAGGACTTCGTCATCGGCACCCTCGACCGGCTGCTCGGCTCGTACGCCATCAGCTACCTCAAGTGGGACATGAACCGGCCGCCCACCGAGCGCGGCCGCCCCGGCCACCCGGCCGGTCCCGACCCCGAGCTCCAGGACCTCGACGCCGCCCACGTCGCCGGCTACCTGCGCGTCCTGGACCACCTGCGCACCGCCCACCCGCACGTCACCGTCGAGGGCTGCGCCGGCGGCGGCGCCCGCGTCGAGCACGCCACCCTCGCCCGCACCGACGTGATGTGGCCCAGCGACAACACCGCGCCCATGGACCGGCTGCGCATCCAGTACGGCTATCTCCACGCGCACGCCCCGCACACCATGAGCTCCTGGGTCACCGACGCCCCCGGCGTCTTCGACCCACGCCCCCGCTCCCTCGCCTTCCGGTTCGTCAACTCCATCGCCGGAGTCCTGGGCATCGGCGCCGACATACGCCACTGGACGCCGCAGCAGCGCGCCGAGGCCACCGAGTGGATCGCCCGCTACAAGGAGATCCGCGACATCGTCCACCACGGCGAGGTGAGCCTGCTCGGCAGCCCCGCCGACCCGACCTGCGGCATCCAGTACGAGGAACCGGGCGGCGCCCGCCTGGTGGTGACGGCCTGGAACACCGGCCCGCTCGACGGCGCGCCCCTGGTGCCCGGCCGGCCCGCCCGGCTCCGACTGCGCGGCCTGAGGCCGGACGCCGGCTACATCGACACCGCGACCGGCACCCGCTACAGCGGCGCGTACCTGCTCCACTCGGGGCTGCCGTTCGCCTGGACCGCCGGACACGACGCGGAGCTGACCGTGCTGGCCCGGCAGTGACGACAACGGAAGAATTCGCACCACCTCTCGAACAACTGCACCCCACCTCCCTCTCGAACAGGAGACGACCCACCTCATGAACCCAGCCGCCCGCTTCACCAACCGCGTCGCCGTCGTCACCGGCGCCGCGTCGGGCATCGGCGCGGCCACCGCGGCACGCCTCGCCGCGGAGGGCGCGGCCGTCGTCCTGGTCGACATCGCCGCCGAACGCGGCGAGGAAGCCGCCGAGCGGCTGCGCAAGGACGGCGCCCGGACCCTCTTCGTCGCCGCCGACGTCGCGAGCGAGGACGACTGGCAGCGGGTGATCACCGCCGCCCACAGCTTCGGGCCCGTGGGCGTCCTGGTCAGCAACGCGTACACAGTGGCGGTCGCACCGGCCCACGAGACCAGCCTCGCCTCGTGGGAACGGCAGCTCTCGGTCAACCTCACCGGCGCCTTCCTGGGAGTCAAGGCGACACTGCCCGACCTGCGCGAGCACCAGGGGGCCGTGGTACTCGTCTCCTCCGTCCACGCCCACCGCGGGATCCCCGGCCACCCGGCGTACGCGGCGAGCAAGGGAGCGCTGCTGTCGCTGTGCGGTCAGCTCGCCGTCGAGTACGGCCCCGGGGTACGCGTCAACGCCGTACTGCCGGGACCGATCCTGACCGCCGCCTGGGACCGGGTCCCGCAGGCCGAACGCGAGCTCAGCGTCGCCGAGACCGCGGCCCGCCGCTTCGGCACCCCCGAGGAGGTCGCCGCCGCCGTCGCCTTCCTCGCCGCCGACGAAGCCTCCTACATCACCGGATCGAGCCTGCTCGTGGACGGCGGCTGGAGCGTCAGTAAGGCCTCCGCGTGACGGGACCGACCGCTCCAGCCACCGACCGACCAGCAAGAAAGGCAAACACATGACGCCATACGCGCGCCGCGGAGTGCACGGCCAGACCGTGGAGACCCTTGCCCGCCGGGTGCTCAGCGGCGAGATCCCCGAGGGAGCGACGCTCGACATGGCGGCCCTGCAGAGCGAACTGGACGTCAGCCTGACCGCCCTGCGCGAATCGCTCAAGGTGCTCGCGGCCAAGGGCATGGTCGACGCCCGGCAGAAGCGCGGCACGTTCGTGCGGCCCCGCTCCGACTGGAACCTGCTCGACGCCGACGTACTGCGCTGGCAGTTCTCCGAGAGCAACGGCACCGGCGCCGACCCCGCGCTGCTCCGCAACCTCGGCGAGGTCCGCGGGATCATCGAACCCGCCGCCGTGCGGCTGGCCGCGGCCCGCCACACCGACGCCGACCTCGAGGCGTTGGAGGCGGCACTGACCGCGATGGGCCAGGAGGGCGGCGCGAGCGACGCCGTCGAGGCCGACCTCGCCTTCCACCGGGCGCTGCTCGCGGCCACCCACAACGAACTGCTGGAACGCATGGAGATGGTCATCGAGTCGGGCCTGGCCCAGCGCGACCGCCTCGTGCACAGCGCCCCCCACAGCGAGGACCCGGTCCCCAGCCACCGAGCCGTGCTCGACGCCGTGCGCGCCCGGGACCCCGACGGCGCGGAACACGCCATGCGCGCCCTGCTCGACCAGGCGACGCGCGACCTCGACAAACTCAGCGGTCCGTCCGCGTCCGAGGGCACGGACGGCTCCACCGACGAGAAGGACGGCCAGGCACAGTGAAGATCGCGCGCGTCGAGACCTTTCTCGTCCCGCCCCGGTGGCTGTTCTGCCGCATCGAGACCGACGACGGCGTCGTCGGCTGGGGCGAGCCGGTGGTGGAGGGCCGGGCCGAGGTGGTCCGGTCGGCCGTCGAGGTGCTGGCGGAGTACCTGGTGGGCCAGGACCCGCTGCGCATCCAGGACCACTGGCAGGTGCTGACCAAGGGCGGTTTCTACCGGGGCGGCCCGGTCCTCTCCAGTGCCGTCGCCGGCATCGACCAGGCCCTGTGGGACATCGCGGGCCGCGCCCTCGGGGTGCCGGTGCACACCCTGCTCGGCGGCCCGGTCCGCGACACCGTCCGGGTGTACGCCTGGGTCGGCGGCGACGAACCCGCGCGGCTCAAGGAGGAGGTCACCGCCCAGGTGGAGGCCGGCTTCACCGCCGTCAAGATGAACGCCGCCGGGCGCACCCCGCCGATCGGCAGTCCCGCCGAGACGGCTGCCGTCGTCGAGCGTGTGGCGGCCGCCCGCGAGGCCCTGGGCCCGCACCGCGACGTCGCCGTCGACTTCCACGGCCGCTTCAGCGCCGCCAACGCGAGGCGCGTACTCCACGAGATGGCCCCGTTGCACCCGCTGTTCGTCGAGGAACCCGTCCTGCCCGAGCAGGCACACCTGCTGCCCGGCCTGGTCGCCGCCTCGTCCGTGCCGCTGGCCACCGGCGAACGGCTCTACGGGCGGGCCGACTTCCTCCCGGTGCTGACCGCGGGCGTCGCCGTGGCCCAGCCGGACCTGTCGCACGCCGGAGGGATATCGGAGGTCACCCGGATCGCCTCGCTCGCCGAGACCTTCGGGGCCCACCTGGCGCCGCACTGCCCGCTCGGTCCCATCGCGCTGGCCGCCAGCCTCCAGGTCGCCTTCGCCACGCCCAACTTCCTGATCCAGGAGCAGAGTCGGGGCATCCACTACAACAAGGACGCCGACCTGCTGTCCTACCTGGTCGACACCGAGCCCTTCCGCTTCGTCGACGGCCAGGCGCACCGCACCGGACTGCCCGGACTCGGCATCGCCGTCGACGAGGACGCGGTCCGCGCCGCCGACCGGTCCGGCCACGCCTGGCGCAATCCCGTATGGCGGCACGTCGACGGCTCCTTCGCCGAATGGTGAGCGCCACGCGGTTGCCCGTCCGTGTCGCCACCGACCCGGACCACGGCGGACGCTGGACGTCGCTGACCGCCGGTGGCCGCGAGTGGCTGTGGCACCGCGACGAGCCCCGCCGCCGCGTGGTCCGGCCCGGTGACCCATTCGCCGACGCAGGCGGCCTGGAGGAGTGCGTGCCCACCGTGCGCGGGCTGCCCGACCACGGGGACGCCTGGTCGCGGCCCTGGCGAAGGGCGGGGGAGGAGGACGTCGCGGAGTGCCCCGGCTTCCGCCTGACCCGGCGCATCGGCGAGCGAGGGGACGCGGTCGTCGCCGACTACAGGCTCGCCGCCGAGCCCGGCTACCGCTTCGTGTGGGCCGCCCACGCCCTGCTTGACCTCTCCCCGGCCGCCCGGATCGATGTCGTCGCACCGGCGGTGACCCGGCTCTACCCGGACGAGGGCGACCGCTGGGTCGCCGGCAACTGGCCCAGCGTCGACGGCGTACCGCTGGACCGGCTCGGCCCGGACGACGGGAGCGCCGTCGGAGCGGTCGTCCTCACCTCCCGGGTGTCCGTGCACGACGGCGCCGACACGCTGCACCTGTCCGTCGAGGCCGACGGGCAGCCCGTCGCGGTCGCCCTCTGGCGCAACCTCGGCGGCTTCCCCCAAGGCGCGCCGTACCGCTCGATCGGCGTCGAGCCGATGCTCGGCCGCGTCTTCGACCGCGCCGCGGCGGACGACGGCGACACCGCCGTCGTGCCGCCGGCCGGTGAGGTCACCTGGCGGCTCACCGTCACCGCGACCCGCCGCACCTGAACCGCCGTCACCAGAAGGGATCTCGGATGAACCTGCTCGCCGCGCTGCGCGCCCACCGGCTCCTCGCCATCGTCCGCGGCAGCGACCCGGACGCCGCGCTGACCACCGTGCTCACCCTCGCCGAGGAGGGCGTCACCCTCATCGAGGTCTCCCTCTCCGGGCGCGACGCGCTCGACGTCATCGCGCGGGCCCGCACCGCGCTCGGCCCCGACGCGACGCTCGGCGCCGGAACCGTGCTCAGCTCCGACGACGCCCGGGCCGCCCAGAAGGCCGGCGCCGCCTTCCTCGTCACCCCGGGGGTCAGCGACGGCATCGCCACCGGGCGGGAACTCGAACTCCCCGTGCTCGCCGGCGTGATGACGCCCACCGACATCCTCCAGGCACAGCGGCTCGGAGCCGACGCCCTGAAGCTCTTCCCGGCAGGCAGCGCCGGGGGCCCCGGATATCTGCGGGACCTGCGCGGACCCTTCCCGGACCTGCCCTTCGTACCCGTCGGGGGAGTGGACGCGGCGGCAGCCGCCGACTACCTGCGCGAGGGAGCCATAGCCGTCGGCGTCGGATCGCCCCTGATCGGCGACGCCGCCGAGGGCGGCGACCTCACCGCCCTGCGTGAGCGCGCCCGCGCCTTCCTGGACGTCGTCCGCGCGGACGCCCGCCCGTGAGCGCCCCCGCGGTCCTGGGGACCGACCGCCTCGAACTGGGCGAGGGCATCCGCTGGACGGACGGCCGCGCCGTGCTGACCGACATCCTCACCGGCCGGCTGCTCGCGCTTCCCGACGGATCCGACGCGCCGCTCGCCCCGATCACCCGACTGCCCTGCCCGCTGGGCGCCGTGGCACCGGTGGAGGGGCACCCCGGCCACTGGATCGCGGCGGCGGGTCCCGGCATCTGCCGCATCGACCCCGCGGGCCGCGTCGACTGGATCGCGCGCCCCGAGGAGGGCGCACCCGTGCCGATGCGGATGAACGACGGCGTCGCCGACCCGCACGGCCGCTTCTGGGCGGGCAGCATGGCGTACGAGGCCACCCAGGACGCGGGCTCCCTCTACCGCCTGGACCGCGACGGCCGCGTCACCCGCGTCCTGCGGGACGTCACGATCCCCAACGGCCCGGCCTTCAGCGCCGACGGCACCGTCATGTACCTCGCCGACAGCGCCCGGGGCGTCATCCGCCGCTATCCGGTCGACCCCGTGAGCGGCGACCCGGGCACGCCCGAACCCTTCGTCACCCTCGGCTCCGGCAGCCCCGACGGCATGACCACCGACATCGAGGGCTGCCTGTGGACCGCCGTCTGGGGCACCGGGCAGGTCCACCGCTACCGCCCCGACGGGAGCCTCGACCGGATCGTCGACCTGCCCGCCGGGCAGCCCGCGGGACTCTGCCTCGGCGGCCCCGACGGCCGTACGCTCCTCGTCACCAGCGCGCACATCGGCCTGGCCGCCCCCGGTCCCCTCGACGGCGCCGTCTTCGCGGTCCGGGTGGACGTCCCCGGCGCCCCGGCCGCCCCGTACCGCCCTGCGGTCCCGTCCACCCCGGCTCCGGCGGACCGCGCCGGCACTCTCTAGGAAGCCCACCATGAGTACCCACCGTCCACTGCGCCCCGGCCCCGTGGTCTGCGTCGGCGAGACCATGGCCGCCCTCACCCCCGACCCCCTCGGGCCGTTGGACGGCGCCGACCTGCTGCGCGTCGACATCGCGGGCGCCGAGTCGAACGTCGCCCTCTACCTCGCCGACCACGGCATTCCCGCCCGCTGGGTCTCCGCGGTCGGCGACGACCCCTTCGGCCGCCGCGTCCGCGCCCGAATCGCCGCGGGCGGCGTCGACGTGAGCGGCGTCCGCACCGACCCGCAGCGGCCCACCGGACTGCTACTCAAGGACCCAGGCCCGGGCGGGCACGGCACCCGCGTCCACTACCACCGCGCCGGATCCGCCGCCTCGGCCCTCACTCCCGACGTGCTCGACGATCCGGCGGTGGCGGGCGCCGCGCTCGTCCACCTCAGCGGCATCACCCCCGCCCTGTCGCCCGGCTGCCGCGCCCTCGTCGAACGCGCACTGCGCCCCGACCGCCCGTGGCCCGTCAGCTTCGACGTCAACCACCGCCCCGCGCTGTGGGACGGCCGCTCCGCCGCCGACGTGCTGCGGCGGCTCGCAGACCGGGCCGACATCGTGCTCGTCGGCCTCGACGAGGCCCAAGCCCTGTGGGGGGACGGGATCACCGACGCCGAACGGGTCCGCGATCTCCTGTCCGGCCCGCGCGTCCTCGTCGTGAAGGACGGGGACCGCGCCGCCACCGCCTTCGTGGGGGCCGCTGCCCACAGCGTGCCCGCCCTGACCGTGCGCGTCGCCGAGCCGGTCGGCGCCGGCGACGCCTTCGCCGCCGGATTCCTCAGCGGCCTGCTGCGGCAGCTGCCCGTGGACCGCGCCCTGCGGCTGGGCCATCTGACCGCGGCCTCGGCCCTGAGGGTCGCCGCAGACCACGGCCCGCTGCCGGACCCCGCCCTCGTCGCGGCCCTCCTGGACGCCGACGAGGAGACCTGGCGGGCCGCCGTCATCGACTGATCCCTCCGGACAGGACCGTCCGGGGTGCTTCGAGTGCAGGGCTCAGCGCCGGTTGTCGTCCTGATGCTCCGCCGCCGACACTTCCTCGGCGGCGGATTCCCCTTCGTGGGACAGACGGTATGCCACGGCGAGACACCAGGGGACACCGAGGAGGACGACGAGCGCGAGGCCCAGAACGAGGGGAGCCGGACGTGCCGCACCGACTCCCACACACATGACGGCCACGACGACGCAGGTGCGGGCCAGCGGCCGGTAGAGCCCGCGGTCCAGGTGCCAGACGCGCAGGGAGGTCGCGAGCACCATCGTCGCGCAGAGCACGACGGCCGCGCCGCCGCAGAGCACCCAGGCCGTGGCGGTGGGGGTTCGACTGTCGTGGGCGTGCTCGACGAGGCCGACCATGGCGGCGCCCATGGCGGCCACCGCGGCCGTGAGCGGCATGTGAACCAGCATCCACTGCACGGTGCTCGCGCGGGTCGGCCTCGGCCGCCGGTGCCCGGCGAAGTCGAAGTACGTCCACCAGGCACCGAAGCCGACGACGACGGCGACGAGCCCGACGGCGAGGGTGAGTGCGTTGGTCGGCTCGTGGGCCAGTCCGTCGACGACGCCGGTCACGGTCTCGCCGAGCACGATGATGATGAACAGCCCGAACCGTTCGGTGAGCGCGTCGGTCACGCTGAGCGCGACCGCCTGTACCGGGGTGGCCGTACCGATCATGGCAGCGAATCCCGCCAGGTAGGCGACGGCCAGAAGGCCCCACGTCAGCACACGGGTCTCTGCGGGGAGGGCGGCGCTTGCGGCCAGGACGAGCGCGCAGGCTGCCGTCCCGGTCACGAACAACCTGCTGGGGCGGCGGAATTCGGGGCTGTCGCCGCGTGCGGCGAGCAGCCACAGCATCGCCAGGACCGCGAACAGCACCCCCGCGGTCACGGCGAACGCGACTCCGCGTGCGCCGCCTGCCTCGGGGATGAACGCGCCCAGCGGGACGAGTACGAGGATCTGCAGCAGGAACATGCTCCGGCCGCGGGCATCCTCGTGGCCGTGCAGTTCGTGGTGGAGGGTGCCGTTGAACCAGGCGATCCACACCAGCGCGAACACCGCGGCGAACTCGCCCAGACCGTGCCAGTCGAGGTCCCCGGCCAAGTGGTGGGCGGCCTGGGCGACCAGCACCACCACGACCAGGTCGTAGAACAGTTCGAGCGGGCCGACCACGCGCTCGCGCGGCTGCTCGCCATGGGCGCGCGGAGGCTGCCACAGTTGTCGGCGCAGCCGGGTCCACTGCTCGTGTCGTGAGGTCATGTCGGCAGCGTAGAGCTCTAGCGGACGAGGGCTTCGGACACGGTCCACAGTCGGGCGGCGTTCTCCGGGTCGAGGGCGTACGGCGCGACGCCGGCGACGGCACCGGCTCGTTCGGTGACTGTCTGGGCCTGTGCGCAGTCGTCGAAGTAGCGGCCGGTGATGCCCTCCACCGAGGGTGAGGCGGCCAGCAGCACCGAGGTCGCGGCGCCCTGCTCCACGGTCTTCTGCGGGGGCAGTGCGAGTTCGCCCGAGGCGATGAAGTCGGCCACCTGCTGCATGTCCATGTGCCGGGCCAGGGAGGTGTCGGCGATGTTGCCCGGCATGAGGGCGTTGGCGGTGATGCCGTCGTCGGTCCATCGCTCGGCGGCACCGACGGCGAACAGGACGTTGGCGGTCTTCGACTGCCCGTAGGAGGTCCAGGGGTCGTAGGGGCGGTAGCGGTAGTCGAGGTCGTCGAAGACGACGGGGGAGAAGAGGTGGCCGATCGAGGCGACCGAGACGATCCGGGCGCCGTCCGCCGCCGCGAGTGCCGGGTGGAGGCCGACGGCGAGCGCGAAGTGGCCCAGGTGATTGACGGCGAACTGCAATTCCCGGCCGTCAGGCGTGCGGGTGAGTTCCGGCGGGGCCATCACTCCGGCGTTGTTGACCAGGATGTGCAACGGGCCCGTCCAGTCGGCCACGAACGCCGCGACCGTCGACCGGTCGGCCAGGTCGAGCCGCCCCACCGTCAACTGTCCCGACTTGGGCGGCAGTTCAGCCTCCAGGCGCACTACTACGCGGGCACCCGCGTCGGTGTCCCGTACGGCCAGGGCGACGTCGGCGCCCGCCGCGGCGAGCGCCCGGGCC
>NZ_JAGXJM010000377.1:0-258 GCF_019091445.1 Streptomyces sp. GbtcB7 | reverse complement strand
GCAAAGTGCGACGAAAGGGCGGTGCCCCGTGCCGGTATGGGACGACCTGGTGGGCCAGGACTAGGTGAGCGAGCAGCTCGCCGCCGCCGCTCGTGACGCCGACGCCCTCGTCTCGGCGGGCGCCGCGGACACCCCGCTCCCCGAGGCGTCCAAGATGGCGCACGCCTGGCTGTTCACCGGCCCGCCCGGCTCCGGGCGTTCCACCGCGGCGCGGGCCTTCGCGGCGGCGCACCAGTGCGTGAGCCCCGATCGCGCGCT
>NZ_JAGXJM010000376.1:0-258 GCF_019091445.1 Streptomyces sp. GbtcB7 | reverse complement strand
CTACAAGACCAAGCTGGCCTTCGGCGAGGACGACCCGGACACCCAGGTCTCGCAGATCGAGAACATGATCACGCAGGGCGTGAAGGCCCTGATCATCGCGGCCATCGCCAACAAGTCGATGAACAACGTGCTCCAGCAGGCCGCCGACGCCAAGATCCCGGTGTTCTCCTACGACCGACTGATCCTCGGCACCAAGAACGACGACTACTACGCGTCCTTCGACAACTCGAATGTCGGCGAGCTCCAGGGCAACTACAT
>NZ_JAGXJM010000375.1:0-259 GCF_019091445.1 Streptomyces sp. GbtcB7 | reverse complement strand
TAGCTTGCATGTTGTAAATTGATATAAAATTTTACTAGTTATGCTTTGCAAAAGAAGCAAAAATTGCTAACTCGAACATTACAAAAGAAGCAAAAAATTGCTAGCTTGGACTTCTCAAAAGAGAAGAAAGAGTTGCTATCTTGAACATCACAAGCTTGCCTATCTTAAGAAACAAAAATTACAAAAGTGGTATTTTGTCTATCTCAAGAAGGAAAAATGCTAACTTGCACTTTACAATAGTAGCAAAATTGCTAGCTTC
>NZ_JAGXJM010000374.1:0-259 GCF_019091445.1 Streptomyces sp. GbtcB7 | reverse complement strand
GTCCCCTCAGTCATCCTAGCACAGAAAAGGCTCTTGGATATCTCATATCGCTGAGTCCTTTCCTGATCCTCAAACAATTTGCGGACATGTAGGAGAATGGATCTGGCATCCATCTTTTCATGTTGTCTCTGTAACTCAGGAGTCATAGAGCCCAACATATAGCACTTAGCAAGAGTGAAGTCATCAATGTACTTCACGTAACGAGCGATCTCATCCTCGCTTGCCCCTTCCTCGGGTGTAGGCATTACTATATCAAGGA
>NZ_JAGXJM010000373.1:0-259 GCF_019091445.1 Streptomyces sp. GbtcB7 | reverse complement strand
GGGGGCGGGCGAGGGCGGCGCGGGCGAGGCCGCCCGGCGGCGGCCCCGCCGCCTGGCGGGGGGCCCGGCTCTCGCGGGCGCCCAGACCAAGGCCCTGCGCACCGGCGAGCTGGACGTGCCCCTCGCCGCCTCCGTCGGGCTCGACGCCTCGCCCCAGGCCCTCCTGATGACCGGGGAGGACTACGCCGGGTTCCATGCGGCGTTCACGGAGAAGCGCCCGCCGAAGGGGCGGGGGCGATAGCCGTGGCGGGGCGGACGT
>NZ_JAGXJM010000372.1:0-259 GCF_019091445.1 Streptomyces sp. GbtcB7 | reverse complement strand
CCCGAGGGCTTTGAAGACCCGCGCGGTACGCTCCGCATCCGCGACCGAGATCACACTGCCCGTGACCGTGCCGCAGCACACCGCCCCGTCCGTGGGTGCGAGAAGCGGGAGATGCGTGGGCATGAGCCCATCCTTTCACGTCGTATTGACATCTGTCGATGCGTTGGGCATTCTCAATCCATCGAGGTTCGTCGATATGTATCGGAAGGTCCAGATGGAGAACGCACTGCCCGTGGTCGTCATCGGCGCAGGCCCGCAG
>NZ_JAGXJM010000371.1:0-259 GCF_019091445.1 Streptomyces sp. GbtcB7 | reverse complement strand
GCTTTCGATGGTGACTCCTTGAAGAAAAACGTGAATTTTAGGGCTTTTTTGGTTGCATTCCTCTCTGTGTGTAACGTATGATGAAATGTCAGAATAAAGGAGGCAGTTTTATTTTGGTTTAAGCTTTCGATGCATTCTGCTTATGACTTTTATGAATACTATGTAGGTTGTGTCATTTGTTCTTGTAGATCAAGTAAAAATCTAGTGTTTCACATTCTTTCTTGACTATGGATGAAACAAGTACTATCTCCATATTCGA
>NZ_JAGXJM010000370.1:0-259 GCF_019091445.1 Streptomyces sp. GbtcB7 | reverse complement strand
CTACCCTCCTTCCTAACAATATGGACTCAACAACTGAGGAATATGAAGGACTAGGGGCTATATAAAGATGCAACAAATATGCATGTACAATGATGCATGAGGAAAGGGTCCACAAGAAAGAAGAAAAGAGAAGATTATTGGGTGTTTCTGCAAGTCTATTTAGATTTTAGTATCTAGTAGTTTTACAGCATGACAAAGTAGGTCTGATTAAAATCAAGTTTGGTCACCCAAGTAGGTAGATATCTCATAGAATTAGCTA
>NZ_JAGXJM010000369.1:0-259 GCF_019091445.1 Streptomyces sp. GbtcB7 | reverse complement strand
GCCCCCGGCCTCGAATCCGCGCTCGATCAGGACCACCCCGAACGACGGGTCGTCGGCATCGAGCAGCCGCCCGATCATCGTGGGGTACCGCGGCTCGAAGACGCGCAGCGCGAGCGGCGTGTGCGGGAGCAGCACGCTTCCCAGCGGGAACATCGGCACGGCGTCCATGGGCTCAGTCAATCAGCCCCGCGGCGCCGGTGGGGTGGTTCCTCAGCTCTCGTCGAGGCGCGGGACACGCGGCGGGTACAGCGCCCGGACC
>NZ_JAGXJM010000368.1:0-259 GCF_019091445.1 Streptomyces sp. GbtcB7 | reverse complement strand
GGCCAGGGCGTAGACGGTCTCGAACCACACCTGGCTGTCGGACCACATCAGGATCGTGAAGGCGTGGGTGTCCGCGACGAGCCGCTGGGCGAGGTCCCACTCCCACGGTCCGTCGGGGCCGTACATCTCCTGGCGGTGCGGGAACTCGCGCAGCAGGAACAGCAGCCAGGTGGCGGCGAAGCCGAGGCGGATCACGGCCGTCTGGTACGGGCCGAGGGCGGCGGCGGTGACCCGGGCGATGCCGCGCGAGATCGACACT